>NZ_CP133720.1:4069323-4225764 GCF_031326225.1 Undibacterium cyanobacteriorum
CTCAATGTCGAAGTGCGGTCTTGGAATTCTTGTATCACCGCCAAAGTCATCCACACAAAGACGCCGCTTAAGCTTTGTTGACAACACACTCGCATCTGCAGCACTGAGAAAGATCGCTATGAAGAAACAGAAATTAGTACTCATCGGTAACGGCATGGCCGGCATACGCACTCTCGAAGAGTTGTTGAAGTTAGCGCCGGACATGTATGACATCACCGTCTTCGGCGCCGAGCCGCATCCCAATTACAACCGCATTTTATTGTCACCCGTTTTAGCCGGCGAACAGACGCTGGAAGAAATCGTTCTGAATGACTTGGAATGGTATGCCAGCCACGGCATACACCTACATCTCGGCAAAGAGATCACCAAGATTGATCGCCAAAAACGCTGCGTGGTCGCGAGCGATGGTACCACTGCAGAGTACGATCGACTCCTGATTGCAACGGGATCCAGCCCCTTCATGCTACCGGTACCAGGCAAAGATTTAACAGGCGTGGTCGCTTATCGCGATATCAAAGATACCGAGGCCATGATCGCGGCCAGCAGCTCCGATACGCATGCCGTGGTGATTGGTGGCGGCCTACTGGGACTCGAAGCCGCCAATGGTTTGAAACAGCGCGGCATGCAAGTGACCGTGGTGCATTTACCAGCGTGGCTGATGGAGCGCCAACTCGATCGCACCGCTTCCAAACTCTTGCAATCGTCCTTGGAACAGCGCGGCTTACACTTTCTACTCGAGAAAAACACCGAGGCTATTCTGGGCGATGATCAAGGCAAGGTGCGCGCCGTACGTTTCAACGATGGCCTCGAAATTCCAGCACAACTCGTCGTGATGGCGGTTGGCATTCGCCCTAATACTGCCTTAGCTGAATCGGCGGGATTGCACTGTCATCGCGGCATCGTGGTGAATGACACCATGCAGACTTATGATCCGCGTATCTATGCAGTCGGTGAATGCGTGAATCATCGCGGCACGGTCTACGGCCTCGTCGCGCCTCTCTTTGAAATGGCCAAAGTATGTGCCAATCATTTAGCGAATTTCGGCATCGGTCGTTACCAAGGTTCACTCACCTCGACCAAACTCAAAGTGACTGGCATCGATCTCTTTTCTGCGGGTGACTTCAGTGGTAATGATCAGAGCGAAGAGATTATCTTGTCCGATCCGGTCGGTGGCGTGTATAAAAAATTGGTGATCAAAGACGACAAACTGATCGGTGCCTGTTTGTATGGTGACACCGTCGATGGGAGCTGGTATTTCAAACTGCTGCGCGAAGGAAAAAATATCGCCGAAATTCGCGACAGTTTGATGTTCGGCGAATCGAATACCGGCGATGTTGGCCACGAAGGTCACACTAAAGCGGCTGCCATGCGCGATGATGCCGAAGTGTGTGGTTGCAATGGCGTCTGCAAAGGCAGTATCGTCAAGGCGATCAAAGAAAAAGGCTTGTTCACTTTAGATGATGTGCGCAAGCATACCAAGGCCTCTGCTTCCTGTGGTTCTTGTACGGGCTTGGTTGAGCAAATCATTATGTTCACCGCTGGTGGCGATTATTCCGCCACGCCCAAACAAAAGGCCATGTGCGGTTGCACCGATCATTCACATGCCGCAGTACGCACTGCCATTAAAGAGCAACACTTAATAAGCATTGAACAAGTACAAACGAGCTTGGCATGGCGCTCGCCGAATGGCTGTGCAAGCTGTCGTCCCGCTTTGAACTATTACTTAATCTCGACCTGGCCCAAAGAAGCGGTGGATGATCCTCAATCACGTTTCATCAACGAACGTGCGCACGCCAATATTCAAAAGAATGGCACTTACTCGGTGATTCCGCGCATGTGGGGCGGTGAGACCAATGCCTCTGAATTGCGTCGTATTGCCGATGTGGTCGATAAATATCAAATCCCTACCGTGAAAGTCACAGGAGGGCAAAGGATCGATTTACTCGGTGTCAAAAAAGAAGATTTGCCGGCCGTGTGGCAAGACCTCGGCATGCCGTCAGGCCTCGCCTACGCCAAAGGCTTGCGTACCGTGAAGACGTGCGTCGGCAGTGAATGGTGCCGCTTCGGTACCCAAAACTCCACCTTAATGGGACAACAATTGGAGCGCGCCTTAGCTCGCATGTATGCACCTCACAAAGTGAAATTAGCTGTATCAGGTTGCCCGCGCAATTGTGCTGAAGCCGGTATCAAAGACGTCGGCGTGATTGGGGTCGAGTCCGGTTGGGAGATCTACGTCGGCGGCAATGGTGGCATCAAGACCGAAGTCGCGCAATTCCTCGTTAAACTCAAAACACATGAGGAAGTGATGGAGTATGCCGGCGCCTTTTTGCAACTATATCGTTTGGAGGGCTGGTATCTCGAACGCACCGTGCATTTCATTGCGCGGGTGGGACTCGATTACGTCAAGCAAGTCATCCTCAATGATCTTGAACGTCGTCGCGCTTTATACGAAGAACTTCTATTTGCGCTCGATGGTGTAGCCGACCCTTGGCATCAACCTCAAGCGGCGCAAGTCGATGTTCGTCAATTTTCATCCATTCAAGCTTAGAGAGAATCATTATGTCTGAACAATGGCAACGCATTTGCGCTATCGACGAAATTCCGCGTTTAGGGGCGCGCGTCGTCCGACGCCAACAAGGTTGTGATGTCGCCCTGTTCCGCACCGCGCACGACAAAGTCTTAGCTTTACTTGATCGCTGCCCACACAAAGGTGGACCGCTCTCGCAAGGCATCGTGTTCGGTGAGAAAGTCGCCTGCCCTTTGCATAGCTGGACCATCGAACTCGACAGTGGTTGCGCCACGGCGCCCGACGTCGGTTGCACACAAAGTTTCCAGACCCGTATCGAAAATGGCGATGTGTACCTGTGCGCCACCGAACTGGCTGAACTCGCGATTGAAGACTATGCTGCGTGAAACGAAGTCCACTTGCTGTTACTGCGGCGTCGGTTGTGGCGTCATCATCGAACACGACGATGACAAAATCGTCGGCGTTCGTGGTGATCCAGATCATCCTGCCAATTTCGGCAAGCTGTGTAGCAAAGGAAGTACGCTGCACCTGACGGCGCAATCAGAGATTCAACATCAGGTGCGAGCGCTGTATCCCGAGCTGAGGAGAGAACGCGCTACACCACGCCACACCGCGAGCTGGGACGAGAGTATCGACTTTATTGCCGATTGTCTGCATCAATGCATCGCCGAGCATGGGCCTGACAGCGTGGCTTTTTATGTCTCGGGCCAGATGCTGACCGAAGACTACTATGTCTTCAATAAGTTTGCCAAGGGTTTGATTGGCACCAATAACATCGATAGCAATTCACGGCTCTGTATGTCGAGCGCGGTCGCGGCCTACAAACAGAGCTTAGGTGCCGATGCACCACCGTGCTCTTACGAAGATATTGATCAAGCCGACTGTATCTTGATTACCGGATCGAACACCGCCTATGCACATCCTATTTTGTACCGTCGCTTGGAAGCGGCGCGCGCTAACAATCCAGATCTGAAAGTGATTGTAGTCGACCCGCGTCGCACCGAGACCGCCCAAGATGCCGACTTGCACCTCGCCATCCAACCCGGCACCGATGTCGCTCTCATGCATGGACTCTTGCACATCTGTTTATGGGAAGGCTGGATACAGCAGGACTTTATTGGTCAACACACCGAAGGTTTCGATGCGCTCAAACAGATCGTACGCAACTATACGCCGGCTAAGGTGGCGCAGCTGTGTGGCATCCGCGAGCAGGATTTATTGCAGGCCGCCCGTTGGTTCGCCACTGCAAAAGCGAGTCTTTCCTTGTACTGCCAAGGCTTGAATCAATCGAGAAGTGGCACCGCCAAAAATAGCGCGCTGATTAACTTGCATTTAGCGACGGGGCAGATTGGTCGCGCTGGCGCAGGTCCTTTCTCCTTGACTGGACAACCCAATGCCATGGGTGGCCGCGAAGTCGGTGGCATGGCGAATCTGCTTTCTGGACATCGTGATTTAAGCAATGCGGAAGACCGCGCAGAAGTTGCTCGCTTATGGAATATCGACGACGTCCCTGCGCAAGCCGGTAGTACCGCGGTTGATCTGTTCGAAGGCTTGCACAAGGGTCGCATCAAAATCGTATGGATCGTCTGCACCAATCCGGCTCAATCGATGCCCCACCAAGTACGGATACGCCAAGCTTTGGAACGCGCCGAACTAGTGATCGTACAAGAGGCTTATCGCACCACCGCGACTTGCGACTACGCCGATGTCTTACTACCGGCGACCACATGGGGCGAAAAATCAGGCACCGTGACCAATTCCGAACGTCGAATTTCGCGCGTGCGAGCGGCGATCGAAGGTCCTGGTGAAACACGGGCCGATTGGCAAATCGCTTGTTCAGTGGCGCAAGCGCTGGCAGCTCGTATGCAAAAACCACGGATCCATTTCGATTACCAATCTGTTGAAGAAATTTGGAACGAACATCGCGCTTCAACCTATCAGCGTGATCTCGATATCACGGGACTGTCCTATCAATTACTCAATGCACGAGGGCCGCAGCAATGGCCATTTCCTGAAGGCGCGCAAACTGGGCAAGCACGTCTCTATACCGACTTTAAATTCGCTACCAGCAACGGTAAAGCGCGCTTCATTGCGATGGAATACCAAACGGCATCCGACAAAACCAATGCGCGCTTCCCTTTTGTTCTCAATACCGGCCGTCTACGCGATCAGTGGCATGGCATGAGTCGTACCGGCACCGTTGCTTCATTGTTTTCGCACGAACCAGAACCCTGCGCCTATCTCGCACCAAGCGATATGCAAACCCGCATGTTGAATGAGGGCGATTACATTTGTTTGCGCAACGAACGCGGCAGTGTGGTGCTGGCCGCGCGTGCAAGTCAACAAGTGCAATCGGGGCAGATTTTTGTGCCCATGCATTGGGGACAGGAGAGTGTTAGCGGCAAGCAGACCGCTGCACATCGCGCTGCAAATAAGGATAAAGGAGATTCTTTAGAGAGCGTGAATCTCGGCATTAGTCTCGGCATCAATCTCGGCATCAACACGCTGTGCAGCGATGCGAAAGATCCCATCTCACATCAACCCGAACTCAAATACGCACATGTGCGCATTGAGAAACTGGAGCTGCCATGGCGCTATCTCAGCATCGCCATGCTACCGCGCGAACGTGCTTTTCTGGCGCAACAAACATTACGGTCTTACTTCCAACAGTTCTCTTATGCACATTGCACATTACTCAGTGTTCCCGATAGCACAATGTTGGGCTTACGCTTTCGCGCCGCAGACCAGCACGCTGCGTCAATCGCACTGATGGAAGCCATTGAATCCGCCATAGAAATCGACGCCAGCAACAGCCTGCGCTACGACGATCTATTGCGACATGAGCATCGTCATTTGCAAGTGTTCATGAGTCCACAAGGCTTGCAGTTACGCGCCTTCTCACTTGCTGGTGATTTGCGTACTGAATCTTACTTAACTGAAGTTTTGCAATCACAAAGTATGGTCGCCCGCAGTGCGGATTTATTTCGGCAACCCGGTACAGCAAGTGCACCAGCCAGCAAAACGATATGTAGCTGCGCTCAGGTCAAAGAATCACAGATTACGAAAGCCGCACAAGACTTCTTTGAAACGCAATCAGAGAATCCCCATCCTCAAGACCATGGTGAGATCAAAAGACAATGCTTACAAAGCCTACAAGGCAAACTCTCGTGCGGCAGCAACTGTGGTTCATGTTTGCCTGAAGTACGGCGACTGATCAATCTCACGCATCAGCGCCCATCGCTGATTCCATCTTAAATTGCGTGACGTACTTAATCAAAAGACAAATTCGGATACAAAAATTAGTAAGATGCGACAATCGATTAACGACAAATACGTACCAGAGCCATAACAACAACTTTGTCGATTAATAAAAATGTGACAGATATCGGGGACTTGATCCCCGGATTTACCCCATTCACGACTTTTCCATTTGCCTCCTTTGCTTTTCGCACTATGCTAAAGAGGTCATCAGCGTCACTTGAGCCACCAGCCTCGCGTGCCCTCATGCCTATTTTGCAAAAACAAAGTTTCGAAGAGGAGTCGATCAAATGAAGCCCCAACATTCTTTTTCGCTGACTCATCTGATGCGCGGGTGTGGCCTTGCCATTTGTTTATTGCTGAGTGCCTGTAGCACCACCAAAGTGCAAGTCAATGTACCCCAGCATCTGTTTAATGATGCGGCATTCGCACAGTCAACGCCTGCACCTAATCCTCAAGCGATCTTTCAAGTCAGTGATGAAATGCGCCAGTTCATCGCTAAAGAAATCGTCACACAGATTCGCTCTTCAAGTCATCAAAGAGCTCTTTTTAATGCGCTCTACACCAAGGCTCAGCTCAAGTTGGAATACGATTCTTCGTACACCCGCAATGCCTCCGAAACTTTCGCCAGCCGTTCAGGCAATTGCCTTTCATTAGTGATCATGACTGCTGCGATCGCCAAAGAGATGGGACTTGATATTAGCTATCAAAACGTGTTTGTGCCAGAGATGTGGAGTCGTAGTGGCGCGCTTTATTTCAACGTTGGTCATGTCAATATCGTCTTAGGAAAACGTCATTTTGATGATCGCAATCATCTGGATAAGAATTATCAGATGACGATCGATTTTTATCCCCCTGAAGATACTGCTGGTCAACGCACAGTCGAAATAGCAGAGAACACGATTGTGTCGATGTATTTCAATAATCGTGCTGCAGAGAGTATTTCGGCAGGCAAGCTAGAACAAGCGTATCAATTCGCACGAGCTGCGATCAATGCCGACCCGAGCTTCGTTGCCCCCTACAATACTTTGGCAGTCGTGTATTTGCGGAGCAAACAAGCAGAACTTGCCTACGCGAGCCTATCGCACGCACTGCAGTTGGAGCCAAGTAATAAGGTCGCCATGTCCAACATCATTCAAGCTGCGGAAGAAACAGGGCGTGACGAGGAAGCCAAACGCTTCAGCACTCGCTTAGCTTCACTACAGCCATTCCCACCATTCCACTTTTTTAAACTGGGCATGAAAGCGATGGAGGAAATGGATTACCGTGTCGCCAAGCAGCATTTCCAGAAAGAGCTCGATCGCGCACCGGATTACCACGAGTTTCATTTCTGGATCGGTATGGCGCATCTTCGTTTGGGGGAAGTTAAACTGGCCGAACAACACTTTAATGCGGCGAAATCAAACAGCACATCGAGCAAAGATCATGCAATCTACTCGGCTAAGTTGGATCGCTTAAATGCTCTCAAATCCCAAATTAACTAAAGCCGCGGAATTCTCAATAGCGGCGCGCGAACAACTCTCGACACCAAACTTTGATAATGTTAGCCTTGGCACGGCTTAACTTATCTATACTTTATTTCGTCGTAAGAGTTGGAACAAATTTGGAATCGCATCGTGCTAGCAAGAAGAACTCTCCTCATCATACTCATCGCCCTCGGTTTGGGTGCTTGGTACGCCACCTACAAGTACGATAGGAACTTATCTGGTGTCAGCAAAGACGAAACCGAGTTCATGGTGAAACGCGCGATCACTTTCATTAAGACGCAAGGAGAAAGTGCGGCCTATGCAGAGATTAGTAACCGTGCTGGGCGATTCGTCGATCGCGATCTGTATGTGGTGGTCTACACCATGGAAGGGAAAGTGCTCGCCCACGGTGCCAATGGCAAAATGATAGGCAAAACCTTAATTGATCTCACCGATATCGACGGCAAGACTTTTATCAAAGAACGCATTGAATTAGCCAAAACAAAAACTTCGTTTTGGCAGACTTATAAATTCACGAACCCCGAAAACAAAAGGATAGAGCCCAAACTGACCTACTGTGAAAGGCTTAACCAAACTATCGTTTGTGGCGGCTTTTATCCAGAATCTTAAGTAGTTTCGGTTCGCCTAGAATATTCGATTGATGCTTCGTCTGATACTGCACAAATGACAAGAGCCTGCTCGCACTCTATGCGACAGGCTCTTTTTTTCCCTGATCGTTTAGCTTCGATCGAGACTCACGCAATCAAACTGCCTCTATCTCAAGCAAGCTCAAAAAACCTTAGGCAGCAAGGAACACCGCTGTTTTCGCGGAATCGCGTGCGGACGCAGGCAAATCTGTCAAATGCGCGGCACCACCCATGAGTTCAGCAATCTTGTCCTTCAAAGCACCTTCTTGCGTTGCCAACTCGAAATGTGCAGGACGTTGAGTTTGTACGATACCCCAGCGCACGATAGGAGAACGAGCACCACCATCTAGCAAGGCATGATCTTTCAACCATTGCTCAAAAAAGCGGGTTGGCATTTCACTATCGATCCAAATCAAGTTATCAGATGTCATCAACTTGTTATATGGTGGACGAACCAGAATTTCGTAGATCATGATGTTTCCTCTCGGGGGGTAGTCTTCACTATTCTCAAACCTCTTGTGTGAAGATGCTTAGCCCAAAAACGTGAGCCGGAAAACTTCGGTTGACACATATACTTACAAAATCGCAGTTTTTTTAAATATTTTTGAGTTTTCTGCGATTTCGGTAATTAAAAGACAAAAAAATAGCCCAAATCTGCTTCGACTTGGGCTAAACCTTAAATACAGGACAATACTTTAAGGGGAGATCTTCACAACAGTACTACTCAAAAACTCTAATTGCGTAACAATCAAACAATAATTGCACAAGAACCAAACAAGAATTACGCAACAAATGCTGGTGTCGTACGCACACTATTCGCCGCTACTGGTGCATTTGCTGCAATAAAACCAAACAAATTCTTCGGATCTGGCAAAGCTGGGATCAAAGACAAAGTCTCGTTCATGCCCAATTCATTGGCCGCATCGCGCATATAACGCAAAGCAGAATAATCTTCCAAAGCAAAGCCTACTGAATCAAAAATCGTCACTTGGTCAGCGCTCCGACGACCGACCACTTTGCCAGACAAGACTGTCCACAATTCCGTCACTGGGAAGTCGGCTGGCATTTGCTGCATATCGCCTTCGATACGTGATTGCGGTTCGAATTCGCAGAACACTGGACCCATACGCAATACATCCGCGTGGATTTCCGTTTTACCTGGGCAATCGCCACCTACGCCATTGATGTGCATGCCTGGTTCGATCATGTCTGGCGTGATGATCGTTGCATTGGTTTTATCTGCTGTCACAGTCGTGATGATATCGACGCCTTTGACCGCTTCTTTGGTACTCGTGAAACGCTTAGTCTTCACGCCCATACGCGTCAAATTCGCTTCCAATTTATCGGTTGCAGCGGAATCGATATCGTACAAATGGAAAGTCTCGATACCGAGCAAGTGATGGAATGCCAAGGCTTGGAATTCACTTTGAGCACCGTTACCAATGATCGCCATAGTCTTGCAGTTCTCACGTGCCAAAGCACGTGCCGCTACCGCTGACATCGCCGCTGTGCGGATCGCTGTCGTCAAGGTCAATTCGCTAACCAATTCTGGCACGCCAGTCTCAACGTCAGCCAAGACACCGAACGCCATCACAGTTGGCAAATTGAAGCGGTAGTTGCTTGGGTGACCGTTCACATATTTGAAGGTATAGCTCTTATCGTCAGCAATCGGCATCAATTCGATCACGCCGACATCAGAGTGATTAGCGACACGAGCGCATTTATCAAAGGCGTTCCAACGCAAGAAATCTTGGTTAATATAAGAAGCCACGCCAGTGATACAGGCAGCGATACCGCGCTTGTTGATGATTTCAGCGACACGTTCTGCGCTCAAATATTGCGTTACCGCGCGGCGTGGTGTGATGGTCGTGGTCGCTTTAGTCGTTGATGTGGTGGACATGATGGTCTCCGTTATACATTCTCTAGTTAATCCCAGCTGATACTCAATTTGTTGGTTTCAGAGGGTTCAGCAAACTGCGCTGATAAGTTCAAATTCGATGGGAGAATCTTACGGGATGTCGATGTTAAACAGAATCGGCAAAAATGTACCAATTTCGTCAAAAAGCTGGCAAAATGAAAGCCTCAATTGACTAAATGAACAAAATGGACGCTTTAGATCAACAATTAATTGCGCTCTTGCGCACCAATGCGCGACTCAGTATTGCTGCTTTGGCACATAAATTGAAGGTGTCGCGCGGTACGGTCAATAACCGTATCGAAAAGCTCGAAAACGATGGCATTATCGTCGGCTACACCGTGCGTTTGCGCCCCGATGCGCAACCGAATGAGATTCGCGCTTGGATCAGCATCGCGGTCGAAGGCAATGAAACGCGCGCGGTCATCGCCAAACTCTTAGGCGAACCAGGTATAGAAGAGATCCATGACACCAACGGACGTTGGGATTTACTGGCGAGCTTGCGAGCCCAAAACCTGTCCGAACTATCGACCATCCTCGAACGCATCCGCTTGATTAAGGCGATTCAGAATACCGAGACGAGTATTCATTTGCAGACTTTCCGGACTTAAAGCGTCAATGAGGCGCCACAACCAATGAGTAGCCTGATCAAGTCTTGAGACAAATCAAAACTGGCACCTCGAAGCAAACCTATTCTACAAAAAGGAGAGCAAACAATCACAATAATAAAAAGGGCAAACACATGGATACCAAATCCAGAGCCATTCTGGTGCCAGCAGCACAACTCGACGACGAACTCAGTAAGTGCGCCAACTGCTTTAACTTACTTGAATATTTGCGCTACGGTGTTTTATATTGCATACGCCCCACCGAATCGGCGAACGACTTTCTCATCAGTTACGCAAACCGCACATTCTCGAAGCTGACAGGTATCACAGATCTAGCAGAACACTGGCTCAGCGAGCTACAGAGTCATCTCCAACTGCTACAACACACACTGGTAGATTTAGCCAATCAGGTCATGGAAAGCCAGCGGCCCTATTCCGAAGAATTTTGTTCTGCCGATGGCAAACACTGCTTCAGCATCAACTTGAGCCGGCTCGACATTCAAGCGCATTCAGCCCTCATTATCGCGCTCGAAGACATCAGTGAACGCAAGCAAGCCGAGCTCGCCTTAAGGCAAATGAATCAAGACTTCATCACGGTACTCGAGTCAACTTCTGACTTCATCTACATCAAAGATCAGGCCAGTCGTATTCGCTACTGCAGTCAAACATTAGCCGACATTACCGGGCATAAAAGTTGGCGTGACATGGTCGGCAAACACGACAAGGAAATCTTTCCCTTGGAAACCGCACAGGTCTATATGCAAGAAGAAATTCCTATTTTTCAAAAAGGCATTGCATTGTTAAACAAGATCGATCCCTACTTCCGCAGCGATGGCAGCATGGGATGGGTTAGCACCAACAAATGGCCCATGTTTGACGAAGATGGCAAAACCGTCATCGGCATTTTCGGCATCAGTCGTGACATCTCGGAAAGCAAGCAGCGCGAAGATGAATTACGCACCATGGCGACCACTGACTTCTTGACCGGACTCGCTTCGCGCCGCGATTTCATTGACGACGTCAATCGTCAGATCGCCCGCATCCATCGTGCACCACAAATCCAAACTTGCCTATTGATGATGGATCTTGATTTCTTTAAGCGCATCAACGATGTCTACGGGCACGCAGTTGGCGATGCGATGCTGCAACACATTAGCCATCTGATGAAAAACGAGGTGCGCCGCGTCGATAGTATTGGACGTATTGGTGGTGAGGAATTTGCCATTCTCATGCCAGATACCACCATCGCAGCAGCACAAGCATTCGCGGATCGTATCCGCAATAAGGTGATGCACACACCGTTACTGGATAAAGACCGAGTCATTCCCATTACGATCAGCATAGGCATCACCCAAATTTCTTGCAACGACCGCTCTTCCGATTCCATTCTTGAGCGCGCGGATACGGCCCTCTATCAAGCAAAAAACTTGGGTAGGAACCGCGTCGAATTAGCTTGAAAGTCTCTTCGCAAAGAAGCCGATGTTCCCTGTGCACACTACATCGCCCAATTGAACTCCAAAGAAATGTGGCGATAATTTGGAAAGTTCATGCGACTGATCGCATAACCCGTCTGCGTTTTGATACGGCTTTCGGAAGGTGAATTTTTCGCAAGCCAATTCTTGACTGCCAATCGTACGCTGAGCTGCTGCATGTTCCAATACAGGTAACTATCAATTTGATGCGATGCATCTGACTTGTTCCATTGCAGTGGATTGACGCGACAATTGCTTGCCGATTGAAATTGATCACTGATCCCCATCTTGATGCGATCAACACCTGCATAATCGAGCGACAACTTCAGAGCATAGGCGTGACAAGTCCACGCCAACGAAGGATCCGCCGCAAAAGAATTGAAATCAGATTGGGTTTGTTGTGCACTACTCTTGAATTGGAGCTGCTTGAGCTTATCGGAAATCAGCGTCGCAGGAAAACTAAGTTCAACACCAACTGTGCGCTTAAACGCACGCCCATCATTAACCTCATGCATCAGCCAAAGCTGATCCTTGTTGAACAACTGCTGAGTATGTAAATCGCTGATCATCCTGAGGTTAAGATTGAGCGCAAAGCTCAGTTGTTGCTCGCCACTATGTTCGAACGCCAGATCAAGCCCATGCGCCAACTCTGGAGTGAGCTTGGGATTGCCGACCTGCTGATACCACGCGGTATTGTTATTAATCTGAGGCGCCAGACTCGCTGTGATCGAGCGCGGATCTGGATTCTTAAAGGTACGAGCGTAGGCGAAACGCAACTGGCCACGATTTTCCGTATCCAATTTCCACAAACTCTGTGCGATCGGACTAGTGACGCGAGACACGTGACTGCCATTCACACCATCGCTTTGTGTTATCTTTGATTGGAACACTTCTGAACGCAAACCCAGATATTGCGACCAAGTTGGTGTCAGCTTCCATTCATCTTGTGCGAACCACGCCAGCGATTCAGTTCGCAGACGAGAAGCAAACCATTCCTTGTCATCGTAGTTCTTATCACTACGATTCACACCGCGACTGAATTCCCACCCGAACTTCAAAAGATGCGATGCGATATTGTCGTTGGTCAATGACCCACTACTTACCCAAGTATGGCTGGTGTCCCAACCATTACTGCGTCGACGAAGAGGAGTCAGGGCGTTGATGGGCCAACCAATTTGCTCGACAGAATCGCGGCGCATGAAACTGGATCCAGAAAGCTGGGTATCCAACAGATAGCCTTTAGCCAGCTCTCGTTTCCACTCCAACCTGCTATGTTCACTACGCACATCGTAAGTATTATTTTGATCAACACGCGGCACAACCACTGGCGCTCCGCTCACCACCCGCCAGTATTCCGGCCCAAAAATCTTACCGTGTTGTTGCTTGAAAGCGAATTGCGCCGACCACTGATCGCCATTTTCACTCTTAAAGTCGAAACGAGGCTCGAATGAAATGGTACTTACCGCAACGTGTACTTTACCCGATGTATCAACCCTATCCAGAACACGATTATCCCCATCAAGATTCAGCGCACTCGCTGCGCTATGCAATAGGAAATCGGCGTCTCTAAAAAGCAAAGATTGTATGTACGAATAGGAATCCGACTTTTTCTGCCAATCCCACTCCACTGTGTGAGCCGCACTTGAAGGCGAACTTTTTGCCAAACGGTATTTGAGCTGGCTGGCATCGTTCAATATTCTGCGCTTGAGCACGATATTAATCACACCACCAATCGCTTGCGTACTCATTTCGGCAATTGCGCTGCGTATAATTTCGATGCGCTCGACTTGATGAGGTTCGATATCATTGAGGCCACGGCCGGACACAGGCGGAAGGCCATCGACAAGGATCATGGTATATGCCGCACCAAAGCCGTTCAAGCTTACCGACTTACCGTCCGTAGTGACTCCGGGTTGTCGACTCAGGACATCGACTAATGATTGATCGCCATATTTCAGAATGTCTTCACGCCGTACAACGAATTTTGCCGCCGTGTCATCTCGACGCGAATCGTAGTTAGCTTTGACCTCTACCGTTTGCCCTTGCGGTGCCTCGGCCTTATTTTGCTGAGAATTTTGTTGAGACTTGTGCTGAGAAGCTGGCTGCTCTTGCGCAAAGCAAAGCGTGGGAAGCAAGATCAGGCACGAAGATACCCCACAACACAAAGAAGACAAGGACAAGCGCCGAGGAAAAATGCCGCGCATAAAAAGAGAAGATTTTTGGGAAAGGCGCCATCATGACAGAATTCAACTTGCACGAATAGCATGAACAACATGAAACGTTTGAATGCTTCAGTGTTATACGGACGAAAAAAAACAGCACATCAGATGTGCTGTTTTTCTTGATGGAGTCTGATCAGGTTTGATCAAGCGCGCTACCTTACAACCGAACCATCAGAATGGAATGTCGTCATCCATATCTGAGAAGTTTGGCGCTGGGCGCTGTGCCGGTGCTTGACGTGGTTGTTGCACTGGTGCGCTGTATTGTTGTTGACGTGGTGCTGGTGCGCCATAGCCGCCATCATCATCCATCGCCGCTGCGCCACCGCCCATGCCTTGACGGCTACCGAGCATTTTCATTTCATCTGCACGAATATCCGTCGCGTATTTTTCGACGCCGTCTTTGTCGGTGTACTTACGGGTACGCAAAGAACCTTCGATATACACTTGCGAACCTTTTTTCAGGTATTGGCCAGCGATCTCTGCCAACTTACCGAAGAACGTCACACGATGCCATTCGGTCGCTTCTTTCTTCTCACCTGTTTGTTTGTCTTTCCACGTTTCTGTGGTTGCCACAGCGATCGTCGTCATCGCGTCGCCACTTGGCATATAACGTGTTTCTGGATCACGGCCAAGATTGCCGATAATCATTACTTTATTCAATGAAGCCATTTCTATGTCTCCTACACTCAAATCAGTTGCGGTACTTTTCTAAAGCGACCAACAACCTTGGTTTATCAACGTAACTCACATGTTTCATCTAATCAAAAATGCATTCCATTCAGGAGAACAAATTTGCTTACAACTACTTCTGCACTGCTTTTTACTTCTAATAAAACGACTACTGACTGCCGCCGCGCTTTGCAATTTCCGGCATGCGGACTGCGATTATAAGCCAGATCAAAGACAAAACTGCAGTGAAAATAAAGATACTGGTGGTACCAGTGTGTTGTTTCATCCACCCACCGAGTGCGCCGCCAGTTGCTAAGCCCAAAGCCTGTAGCGTGTTGTACACACCCAGGGCCGCGCCTTTCGCTGCAGGTGGTGCCAAGCGCGAAACCAAAGAAGGTTGGCTGGCTTCCAAGGTATTAAAGGCGACGAAGAAAATGAATAAGGAAGCGATAATGGTATAAGCATGATCAAACAAGGCCCAGAAGCCCAACTGCGCCACCATCAAGAGCGCGATTGACCATACAAACACCTGCTTCATCTTGCCACCGCGTTCGCCGCGCATGATCAACATCACCATTACGATGAAGGAAACGAACATGACCGGCAAATACACTTGCCAATGGTGATCCAGAGCAATATGGGCGACCTGTACCAAAGCGGTCGGTAGCACCACAAACATCGCTACTTGGCTCAGATGCAAAACGAACACACCAAAATTCAAACGCATTAGCTCAGGATTTTTCAGCACCTCTGTTAATGGCACTTTCGGCGCGACGATTTTCGGCGCATTCGGCGTCACCCATAGCACAACGCCGATGGCGGCCAAGGCCATACTCGCAATCATCCAAAAAATGCCACTCATGTTGATGCTCAAGTACAAGACCGGCGCCAATACCATCGCCAGCGCGAAACTCATGCCGATGGATCCACCGACCATCGCCATCGCCTTGGTGCGATGTTGTTCGCGAGTAGTATCGGCCAAGAGAGCGGTAATCGCCGCCGAGATCGCCCCTGAACCTTGAATGGCACGACCAATTAACAAACCCATCACGGTATGCGACAAGGCTGCAATCACCGCGCCCAGCACAAACAAGATCAAGCCGAACACAATCACCGGCTTACGGCCATATTTGTCGGAAGCGATACCAAATGGTAATTGCAAGCAAGCCTGGGTAATCCCATAAATCCCCAAGGCCATGCCAATCAAGCTATCACTACTGCCATCAGCGAGTGATTTGGCATGTAGAACAAAGATCGGCAACATCATGAACAGGCCCAGCATACGTAGCGCAAAAATCGACGCGAGCGACAAACCCGCGCGGATTTCGGAACTCGTCATGCGATCAATGTGTTCCGCAGTCTCAGGGGCAGCAGAATCGGGCGGCAAAGATGTTGCGTTATTCATAAGGTTTACTGGGGGTAGGCATTGCCGATAGCAAATATGCCCACAAATTGTGATAACACTACTCGATGGCGGTGGCAATTTCTCGCCATGACAGCTGGTCAAGCCGGACTAAGCGGGACAATATTGAAGCAGAGCTCGCGCCAAATTTCGAAAACCCGTTATAGTATCAGGTTGCTCGCTTTTGAATTAAAAAAGCGCACGGAATTTGCAGTTGAACAGGAAATCTAGGTAATTCGCTGTCATGACGCCATGATCAACGAACCCCAATATTCCTACTTCATATCACCGCCTAACATTTGTACCTTTGCAGGAAGTTTTCATGACCATCAGCAAGAGCGCCAGAACCAGCACCGCAAAAACTACCAAGGCTTCCAAAGCTAACAAGCCTAGTGAATTGGAATTCGACACGAATGATTTTCCGATTCCTAAAAAGGAAGCGATTCGGGTTCGTGGTGCGCGCACGCATAACTTAAAGAATATCAATCTTGATTTGCCTCGCAATCAACTGGTCGTGATTACGGGTTTATCCGGTTCCGGCAAATCCTCGCTCGCGTTTGATACTTTATATGCCGAAGGACAGCGCCGTTATGTTGAATCTTTGTCGGCTTACGCGCGCCAATTTTTGCAGTTGATGGAAAAGCCCGATGTTGATTTGATTGAAGGCCTGTCGCCAGCGATCTCAATTGAACAAAAAGCGACCTCGCACAATCCACGTTCCACCGTCGGCACGGTCACAGAAATTCACGATTACTTACGTTTGCTATACGCTCGCGTTGGCACACCTTACTGTCCTGATCATCCAGAGAATCCGTTGGCGGCACAATCGGTGTCGCAAATGGTCGATGCGGTCTTGGCCATGCCAGAAGACACCAAACTGATGATCTTGGCGCCGGTGGTGTCGAATCGCAAAGGTGAACATGTCGATTTGTTCGAGCAAATGCAGGCACAGGGTTTCGTGCGCTTCCGCATTCAGAGCGGTACCCATGCAGCGAAAATTTATGACGTCGATGATTTGCCAAAATTAAAGAAAACAGAAAAGCACAGCATCGACGTGGTAGTCGATCGCGTCAAAGTCAAAGCAGAGATCAAACAACGCTTGGCTGAGTCTTTCGAAACTTGCCTGCGCATTGCCGAAGGCCGCGCTTTGGTGGTCGATATGGATAGTGGCCATGAACAACTGTTCTCGAACAAATTTGCTTGCCCGATTTGCGGCTACAGCTTGCAAGAATTAGAGCCACGTCTATTCTCATTCAATAATCCGATGGGCGCTTGCCCTGAATGTGATGGCTTGGGGCATATCGAATTCTTCGACCCCAAACGTATCGTTGCCTTCCCCAATCTTTCACTCGCCAGCGGTGCCGTAAAAGGCTGGGATAGACGCAATCAATTTTATTTCCAGATGCTGCAAAACCTCGCCGCATTCTATGACTTTGATCTCGACACGCCATTCGAACAATTGTCCGAAAGCGCGCAGAACGTGGTCTTGTATGGCTCCGGCAAACAGACCATCCCTTTCACCTACATCAATGAAAAAGGTCGCACAGTCATCAAAGAGCACACTTTCGAAGGTGTGGTGAACAATTTGCAGCGTCGCTATCGCGAAACAGATTCGATGGCAGTTAAAGAAGAGCTCGCAAAATTCATCAACGAGAAAGAATGCCCTTCCTGCCATGGCGCTCGTTTGCGCGTCGAAGCGCGCTTCGTCAAAGTCGGTAGCGGCAAACAAGAAAAAGCGATTTTTGAAATCAGCGAAATGCCATTGCGTGATGGTATGGAGTTCTTTAGCAAGCTCAAATTGACAGGTGCCAAGCGCGATATCGCGGACCGCATCATCAAGGAAATCAGCTCACGCCTGACCTTCCTCAATAACGTTGGCTTGGACTATCTTTCGCTCGATCGTAGCGCCGATACATTGTCTGGCGGCGAAGCGCAAAGGATTCGTTTGGCGTCACAAATCGGTTCTGGTTTGACCGGCGTGATGTATGTGCTCGACGAACCGTCAATTGGTTTGCATCAACGCGATAATGATCGCTTGATCGGCACCTTGAAACACTTGCGTGATATCGGCAATAGCGTGCTCGTCGTTGAGCATGATGAAGATGCGATTCGTGCCGCGGACTTCATTGTCGATATGGGTCTCGGTGCAGGCGTGCACGGTGGTGAAGTGATCGCCCACGGCGGTCTTGACGACATCATGAAAAATAATCGTTCGCTGACAGCGCAATATTTGTCTGGTGCCTTAGAAATCAGCGTGCCGAAGAAGCGCACCGCCTTCAATGCTGACAAACAATTCGTCATCAGTGGCGCCTGCGGCAATAATCTGAAGAAGGTCAATCTTAAGCTGCCCGTCGGTTTATTAACTTGTGTGACGGGTGTTTCGGGCTCGGGTAAATCGACTTTGGTCAACGACACTTTGTATTTGGCAGCGGCACGTCATTTGTATGGTTCGCAAACGGAACCAGCACCGTTCGATAGCATTAGTGGCTTGGAACATTTTGATAAAGTCATTTCGGTCGACCAAGCGCCGATTGGTCGCACTCCTCGCTCCAATCCAGCGACCTACACCGGCTTGTTCACACCAATCCGCGATTTGTTCGCCACTGTTCCGGTCGCCAAAGAGCGCGGCTACAGCGCAGGGCGCTTCTCATTCAACGTCAAAGGCGGCCGCTGCGAAGCCTGCCAAGGTGATGGCGTGTTGAAAGTGGAAATGCACTTCTTACCCGACGTGTATGTACCGTGCGACGTCTGCCACGGCAAACGATATAACCGCGAAACTTTGGAAGTGCAATACAAGGGTAAGAACATTCATGAAATCTTAGAGATGACGGTGGAAGATGCACATGAATTCTTCAAAGCCGTGCCGCTCATCGCGCGCAAATTGCAAACCCTCCTCGACGTTGGTTTGGGCTATATCCGCTTAGGCCAAAGCGCCACGACTTTATCGGGTGGTGAGGCACAGCGCGTCAAACTCTCACTTGAATTGTCTAAGCGCGATACAGGTCGTACGCTTTACATTTTGGACGAACCCACCACGGGCTTGCATTTCCATGACATCGCCCTGCTACTGAAAGTAATTCATCGTTTGCGTGATCAAGGCAACACGGTCGTTATCATCGAACACAATCTCGATGTCATCAAAACAGCAGATTGGATTGTTGACATGGGGCCTGAAGGCGGCGCTGGTGGCGGACGCATTATTGCCAGTGGCACGCCAGAAGATGTGGCGGCGAATGAGCATAGTGTGACGGGACATTACTTGTTGCCTTTATTGAAGAAGAAATAGAGGCACTCAACGCCTAGAAGCCTAGTTTTTCGCAAAAAAAATTCTTAAACCTTTATGAGCATCAAACTAATCGTAGGCCTCGGCAATCCGGGGCCAGAATATGAGCAAACCCGCCACAATGCGGGCTTTTGGCTAGTCGATCAGCTGGCGAGCATGGGCTTACAGCGCGACAAAAACTTCAACGCCTTGGTCGCCAAAACCCGCATCGCTGGTGAGGAGGTGTGGCTGCTACAACCACAAACTTTTATGAATCGCTCTGGTCAATCCGTCGGCGCCATCTGCCGCTTCTACAAAATCACACCAGATCAAGTATTGGTGGTGCACGACGAACTCGACATTGCGCCGGGTCTCGCCAAACTTAAAAAGGGTGGCTCAAGTGGCGGTCACAACGGCCTCAAAGACATCACGGCTGCACTCGGCACGCAGGACTATTGGCGCATGCGCATCGGAATCGGTCATCCGCGCACACTCAACTTGCAGCAAGGTGTGGCTGATTTCGTTTTGCATCGACCACGCAAGGAAGAACAAACATTAATCGACGAATCGATCGCCCGTGCCTTGGAAGTCATTCCGAAACTGGTCCAAGGTCAATTTGCCGAAGCTATGACGCAACTACACACAACAAAATGAATGCGTTGGAAATGCAGACGTAAAAAAAGCCAGACCGCAGTCTGGCTTTTTCATTCGAGGCTTGTAATTTAGGGCTTGTATCAAGCTTCCAAACTGAAGCGGCTTGCGCCGCTTCCCTCTCCAACAAATTCGATTAGAACTTGTAAGATGCGTTCACGTAGTATGTACGGAAGTTTGGAGACCAGCCACCGCGCCAATCAGTTGGATTTTCAGCGCCAAACAAGTTGCCGATGTACAGGTTGAGCTTAGTATTTTTGATACCAGAGTAGGTCAAGCTGTAGTTCACAACGGTCGATGCATCAACACGAATACATGTTGCCATGTTTTCTGCAGTCACTTTTTGCGTTACGCAATAAGTTGGTGATGCAATGCTGTTCGTGCTGTAGCCGCTGTTGTAGCTCACGATCGCGCTATTATTCCAGTTACCTGTTTTCAAATCAGCCGACAGTTTGATTTCCATCTTGCCGCCGAAGTCATAAGTACCTGTTTGGTTAGGACCCCACTTGTTATCAGCTTGACTGAACTGTTGGTAATTCGTGTTGTAGTTACCATCCAACTTCATCGTCAAAGTACCGATACCATCCAATTTTTGACGCGATGTAATATCGAAATCATATCCGGATGCGCGTGTTTTGCTGGTGTTGACGTATGGGTTGTAGATCATACCCAACTTGCCGATACCTTGGAAATTGATGGCATTATTCGGTGCATATTTTTTCACCAAAGCTAAGAACTCATTGTCTGTCGCTGTGTTATCAACACGAATCAACTGACCTGCTGGAAGACTTGCTTCGCCTTTCAAAACGTCCGTCACAGAACGAGTACCGATTTCATCTTTACGTTCGATATTGAAGAAGTCGATCGCGAAAGACCATTCTTTGCTTGGAGAGTAAACCAAACCTAAAGTGAAGGAGCGTGAAGTCTCTGGTTTCAAATTCGGGTTCGATGCAACGAAGCTTGGCAAACCTGCAGAGCAATCATTACCGCGATAGCCATTCGCCAAAGCTTTATCAGCTGTCGTTGCACCTGGAGCGTTTTGAACCAATGCGTTCAAATCATTCGCGATTGGGCAGCGACGCAAATCGTTAACACCTGTCGCAACAGAAGAACGACCCAAGCCATTACCAGATTCAACGATATTTGGAGCACGGAAACCACCAGAGGCTGTACCACGAATCAACAAACCTTCCGTTGGTGTGTAACGCAAGCCCAATTTTGGCGACACGTGTGCTTCGAAACCGTCCGTTTTATCGGCACGCAAAGCCGCGCTAACTTCGACTTTTTTCACAACAGGAATCGTTGCTTCACCGAAGATCGCTGCTTGGTTGCGCGTATCTTTCACTTGTAAACCGAAGATACCTACCAAGTCACCGTTCAAGACATTGTCAGAGCTCTTCATCTGATATTCTTCACGACGAAGATCTGTACCAAACGCCACTTGCAATGGACCTGCTGGCAAACGCATGACTTCACCAGTCACAACCGCATCAGCAAAAGTGATCGTTGATTCACCTTTGGTTGTGCGAATTGGGAACATGGTTTCCAACAAAGCGCGATCGTTTTGTTGACCGAATTTATAGGTCTTATTGATGATCGCATCGGTGTAACCCTTCGCACTCACTGCGCGAGTCGCTTTGTCCGCTGTCGAATTCATGAAACCAACTGCTGATTTCCAATCGAAATTACCGATGGTGCCGTCCAAGGCCAACATAGCGCGGTACTGATCAGAATTTGTCTTATTGAAGTTAAAGCCATTACCTGTATCCATCATACGCGCACGGTATTCAACTGGCGTCGCGTATGGATTGTTTGGATGGCCAACTGGCAATTTTGGATAAGAGAATGGGCCCACCATTTTGCCACCGTACACGTTGTACCAAATGCTGGTCGACGTTGTCGTGGAGCCGTTGCTGACGTTGAACGGCGCAACGATGTAGGAGTTGTAAGCGTTTGCGTAGGTTAATTCGAAATTAGCATTGATATCTTTGCCAATTTTGAAGTTTGTATTACTTGCGAAAGCATAGCGTTCGTTGTTGGTCGTCAGGCCGCTATAGCCCAAGATATCCATCTTACATTGCTTATCGACTGGATCGATCGCATCAGTTGGGCAACCTGGAGCAGCAACGATGTTCGTTGCACTCAAGAAGTAGTTACCCGTTGGCGAGAAAGAACTTTTCGCATCCCAAGTCGAACGACCTGGTGTTTGGCGGTGCCAGTCTGGGAATTGGTTACGCAAATCACCAGTGGTGTAACCATCGCGCTTGTAGCCTTCTACTGTGATGTAAGTGTTAAAGCCATTTTTCTCGACATCGCCATAACCGTAGATTGCAGAGAAATTACGGCTACGCAAATCTTGGAAATCAAATGCAGAGCGATAACCGATTTTCGCTTCAGCGCCTTGATAGTCTTTACGCAAAATGATGTTAATAACGCCAGCGATCGCATCGGAACCGTAAATCGCGGAAGCACCGTCACGCAAAATTTCGATACGATCGATCGCATCCGAAGCGATAGCATCGAGGTTGGTGAAGTTTTCTTGTGCGCCATCAGCCAAGCCATACGGTGCAATACGACGGCCGTTGACCAAGATCAAAGTCGAGACTTTGCCGAGACCACGCATACTCGCGCCTGACGAACCGGTTGCGAAGCTACCAGAGCTAGAACTTGCTGAGTTGATCGCTGTATTGACGGAGACGGAGTCCGTAATCACGCCCAATGCTGTGTTTGCACCTGTACGTTCGATATCCGCACGGGTCAACACTTGAACCGAAGCGGCTGTTTCAAAGTCACTACGCTTGATGCTCGAACCGGTCACTTCTACGCGTTGAACTTTGGGTTGTGTTTCTTGAGCGTAGCTTGGCATTGCGATGAATGCTGACGACACCACACCCACAGCCAACATGGACTGAGTAATTTGCTTAAGTTTCATATGATTTCCTGTGTACTATGTTGATCGGTGATGACACATAGCTGGTTTTTTGTGATTTGCCCAAGGGCGCAACTACTGACCATAACAACTGGTATTAGTTCCAGTTTTTGATCAGCCCGCGATCTTACTTGAATGCAATTAAAAGGAAAATGTCAAAAAGCAACGAATTTGAAGAAAGTTTGGCATTTTTAAACAAATTATTTGTTTTTATGAAAACAAAATTGAAACTAAAAATATTATTTTGAGAAGCTAAATTACCATCTAACTATCCCTTACTTATTCAATCTAAGGAACGGATGAAACCGCTGAGAATTGGTATTATCGATTCAAGCCCACCAAGCCTAAGCATGCAATCGTTTCCTCGCGGCGAGCCTCGCGCCTTCATAAGGAAACAGGGGAGGCTCATATCAGCGAGTCACTTGTTCAAGATTCTCCCGTTGACCCGCAATTGCCCCTAAGAGAGTGCAATGATCTGGTTCAAGTGGCGGCACAAGACTTCAGGTTCCGCGGAGCCAAGACGAAATTGACTGCCATCTTTCTTCGTAATTCGCACGGCACCACGACCCGCTGCGTTGTACAGCATGCCCTCACGGGTAAAGCGAATCCCCTTCCCTTCATACCACTGCGTTTCACACACCTCAACTGAGGCGATTTCCGCGACGGCTAGACGCCAACGAGGCCACCCCAAGAGCCCAAAGCTCCAAAACAAAGTTTGTGAATCGATCCGAATACTTAAAAACCCGAAGACCGAAAGCACCAAGACGTTCACAAAAAGCAATACCAAAACGGCGCGAGGCAAGAGCGCAAGATTTTGTCCGCGCATATCGAAAAAAAGCATTCCTAACGTAAAAAGTGGCAAAAAGCACCACAACAAAACCAGCCATTGTCGACTTTGATATCTCATAGAAATGAATCCGCTTGCAAATAGAATGGAACAAGTTACGATGCGTTCAGGTACAGATAGTTTGGGTCTGCCATCATGCGATTGGTTGCGCAGCCTATGTGTTCGCAGAATTCAAGTCAAGCGCTTTTACGTTGAAACGAAGCTCACTTACAACCAATGCAATCATCAGTTCAGGTAAGATTCGCCGCTGTTATTGAAGATCTCCATAATTAACCCGCAATGAAATCGAAAATCCGTAGCGAAATTGCAAAACTTTGGCAAATTGCTTGGCCTGTATTGATTGGTCAACTTGCTACGGTCGGCATGGCCGTCTCGGATGTGGCAATGACGGGTCATCTGAGTGCAGAAGACTTAGCTGCGGTCGCTTTGGGCGCCTCACTTTGGTCGATTATTCTGGTGACGGTGATGGGTATCATGATCGCGATCAATGCGGTCGTTGCACATGAAGTAGGCGCCTCCGCGTTTGATAAGATTCCCCACATCATGCGTCAATCCATGTGGATGGCGTTCGGGGTCGGCATGCTTGCTTGCCTCTTGCTCAACGCATCGACCTTCGTGTTCGACTATTTGCAGCTCGAACCCGAGGTCCACAAAAAAGCGAGTGAATTTGTACATGTGATCAGCATAGGCATGCCTGCTTTCGCGATGTATCGTGCCCTATATAGCTACACCACTAGTTTGAACGAGACTAAACCGGTCATGGTGATCGCCATCATCGGCCTGATTTTCAATATCGTCGTGAACTGGCTACTGATTTACGGTCAGTTTGGTTTGCCACAATTAGGATCGACCGGCTGCGCAGTAGCGACTGGGCTGGGTATGTGGCTGATGCTGTTCTGCATGCTGTGGTGGACGCATCGCGCCCCTGTCTATCACGCGACCTTCCCTTTCACTCATCGCGAAGGACCAAAGTGGTCAGAAATCCGCAGCATGTTAAAGATTGGTCTGCCTATCGGCGTCACTTATTTTGCTGAAGTCTCAGCCTTTTGTGCCGTGGGTCTGCTGGTCGCCAAATTCGGTACGGTTGCCATCTCAGCCAATCAGATTGCCCTCAATTTTTCGTCGCTGATTTTCATGGTGCCGATGAGCTTAGGGATTGCACTAACTACCCGAGTCGGTCAAACACTTGGTGAAGGCGATGTTGTACATGCACGCTTCGTTTCATGGGTGGGAGTCGGCGTTGGCTTGGTGTTCGCGGTCTTTTCAGCGACCTTTATGACCTTGCTTCGCTATCAAGTTGCGGCAGCCTATACCTCAGATCCGGCAGTGCAAGAAGTGGCTGCCAACCTGTTGCTGTTGGCCGCCATCTTCCAGCTTTCTGATGCTGCCCAAGTGACTCTGGCTTGCGCGCTGCGCGGTTACAAAGTCACACGCATCCCGATGTTGATCCATATTTTGGCTTTTTACGGCGTTGCACTGCCAGTCGGTTGCGCACTCGGTTTGGCCCCAGATTGGATGCCATGGCACCCAACCAAGCCGATGGAAGCCACGGGGTTCTGGATCGGATTGGTACTAGGACTCACCGTTGCAGCCTTCTTCCTCAGCATTTTCCTACATCGCCTTTCAAGTAGCCGCATTGCTTATCACTTTCAAGCCCAAACCAATGAATGAGTAAGGTTTTGGACAAAAAAGCGCTTAGTGTAAAATAGCGGCTTCATTTTCCTATTCTCGACGCATCTCACCCAACTTGTGAGATGTGCCATTTTCTTAAGCAAAGTCAATCATGAGTCTCAAATGCGGCATCGTCGGCCTCCCAAACGTCGGCAAATCGACCCTTTTCAACGCGCTGACTAAAGCGGGTATCCCAGCAGAAAATTATCCTTTCTGTACCATCGAACCTAATGTAGGGATCGTTGAAGTTCCGGATCCGCGTCTGAAACAATTGTCTGACATCGTCAAACCAGAGCGCATTCAAAATGCGATTGTGGAATTTGTCGATATCGCTGGTCTAGTCGCAGGCGCATCCAAAGGTGAAGGCTTAGGTAATCAATTCTTGGCGCACATTCGCGAGACCGATGCGATCGTCAATGTAGTGCGTTGCTTTGAAGACGATAACGTGATTCACGTTGCTGGCAAAGTGAGCCCACTCGACGATATCGAAGTCATCCAAACTGAACTATGCTTGGCTGACATGGGTTCCGTCGAAAAAGCCATTCATCGCGAAAACAAGAAAGCTCGTTCCGGCGATAAAGATGCACTCAAACTCGTCACTTTGCTCGAGAAAATCATGCCTGGCCTGAATGACGCGACGCCTATCCGCGCCATGGGTTTAGACAAAGAAGAAATGGCCTTGATTAAGCCTATGTGCTTGATCACAGCAAAGCCTGCCATGTACGTCGCCAACGTGTCGGAAAGCGGCTTTACGAACAATCCTTTGCTCGACCAATTAACAGCTTACGCAGCGAAACAGAACGCACCTATCGTGGCCATTTGCGCTGCGATTGAATCTGAAATCGCTGACCTCGAAGATGATGACAAAGCAGCTTTCTTGGCCGACATGGGTATGGAAGAACCTGGCCTCGATCGTTTGATCCGCGCCGCCTTCAAACTGTTGGGCTTGCAAACTTATTTCACAGCGGGCGTCAAAGAAGTGCGCGCTTGGACGATTCACATTGGCGACACCGCACCGCAAGCTGCAGGTGTGATTCACACGGATTTCGAGCGTGGCTTCATTCGCGCCCAAACGATTGCGTTTGAAGATTACATCGCTCACAAAGGCGAAGTTGGCGCCAAAGAAGCCGGCAAAATGCGCGCTGAAGGCAAAGAATACATCGTTAAAGATGGCGACGTTCTGAACTTCTTGTTTAACGTCTAATCTGCCTCTCCTGAGTCAGGCCGCGCGCAAAGGTCTGACTCATCTCTACAGGGTGATGCGGCTAGTAATTCCACAGCCGCCTCACCACAAACTCCTCCCTCGCTACTCCATCTGTTCGTCGAACTCGAGCTGAATCAAAGCATGGTCACTCCATGATTGATCAAACAGATAGACCACAAATCCCAAACGATCAGGCGTTAGGCGCAGGTTTTCCGTGCGCTTTTCGTTAATCAACATCGCGCTTTTGAGTGGCAGACGCTCATAAAAAGTCCAATTCAAACGCGGCGAGACACAGGCGTTACCGGAATTGACACCACGCAAACCCAGTTGACGTCGTAACTTATCCCAATCTTCCATGGCCGCGAAGACTTCACACGTCAAACGCAAATCTCCCAAGCGTCGATGATGCTCCGCCAAACCTTTGCTGCGAATCGCAAGCAAATTCCAACGCATACGGTTTTGTCTCTGGTTCAAAACGAGTTCGGCGTTTTCCTCAGCGGCTTGCTGATTCCTCGGCAGCGCGAACGACCAATCTTCAGCGATAGGAATCGGCAACACGACATTTTCACCAACCAGTTTCAAATGAGTATCAGCCACTTCAAGCTCTTCACTTTGCGGGCGCAACACAAAACGGAAGGACGTATCGGGAGCCATAGCGCGGTGAGATTCATAAGCATCAAGACCACGCAACAATACTCGATATGGTTTCCAGTCTTGATCGCGCATACCGCTGATCTCGACTGACGCGACCTTAACGCGATGAGGCTTTTCGGCCGATGGCGTTTGCGCAATTGCCCCGATAGGAATTGCAAGAACAACCAAAAGGCCCAAGCGCAGATGATCAAGGCGCGCTGAACCAAGGAAAGAAAGGAATGGACTCAAGCGAGATGCGATCGACCTCACAAAACGTGTATTTTTTTTCATGCTTTTCATTATAAGACCAAGTAGGAACAAGGTCATCAAGGACTTTTTATTCGCCACACTCTGTCGCATACTTCGAGCAAAGCACACCACCAAACGATATAGTTATGGCATTATCACTATGAATATAAAAGCGTGAGGGAAGTTCCGCAGTTTCGAAACAAAAAGGCTCAGCGCAAGATCAATTTTATTGAGCACTTCATTCGACCATGAAAGAGCTTATGGATAAGCATACGACACCCACCTCCTCATCTGCTGGACTGAGTCCCGGGATTGCCATGCAAAATGAGTTGCAATTGGTACGCGCTCAGCTGAATGACTTAATTAACGAAGCTCGACAGAATCAGGCTATTTTGCAGCGTCACCAAAGCCTTGATTTACAGTTGATCGGCTCACAGAGCTTTCGTGAATTGATTCGCCACATCTTCGTGACCTTGGCCGATATGTGCGAGCTCGATCAAGTCACGCTTTGCTTGCTCAATTCCCAGCACAACTTACAAGAAATGTTGGCCGATCTGAATATCGCCAGTGACGAATTTCCCTTCTTATTGTTTGCGCAAAATGAAATCGAATTGCGCCATGAAGACAAGCCGCTCCGAAAATCAATTGTCGGTCCTTATGAAGCAAATGAACACCAAAAGTGGTTCGCGCCTTACGCCACGCCGCCGCAAAGTGTAGCGATTATTCCGCTGATACGACAAAGCAAATTGTTGGGGTGCTTGAACCTCGGCAGCGACCAACTTGATCGCTTCGAGATCGACATGGGTACCGATTTTATCGAACGCCTCGGTTCCATTATTGCCATCTGCCTAGAGAACGTCATTAACAGTGAGCGCCTCACACAAATTGGCCTGACAGATGCACTCACCAATGTCAGCAATCGCCGCCATGTAGAACAACGCATACTCGAGGAAATTGGACGAGCACGACGCCAACACTATGGCATCTCATGTATGTACCTCGATATCGATCACTTCAAAAAGATCAATGATATACACGGACACCAAGGTGGCGATGAAGTTCTGAAAGAAGCGGCGAAACGCATCAAAGCTGAACTGCGTCTGAGTGACACGATTGGTCGTTTCGGTGGTGAAGAGTTCGTAGTCTTATTGGTCAACACCAACCATGAGGATGCGATCCATGTCGCCGAACGTATTCGCAAGAGCATTGCGAATCAGCCTTTCTTATTAAGCATGACAGGTTTATGCGATGTGACGATTTCGATTGGCATTGCCACACTCTCGGACGATCACAATCTAGGCGAAATAGAATCGGCTGCGAAAGCACTGCTGCAGAGGGCCGATGCCGCTTTGTACGAAGCCAAAGAAAAAGGGCGCAATCGTGTGATCGATTCGCCCGAAGATTAAGGTCTGCAGTAATATGAATCAAAACCTCAACAAGCCAGCACGGCGGTTTTGACGGCATAGGAAATCTGGAATGCCGCGTGATTCTCATTAAACGTAGAAGACGACTTATTTCGCGTCGGCCTGCAAACGCAAATACTTGTCCATCAATTGCTCTTTGCTTTCACGCCAAGCGGGATTGAATGGAATGCAATTCACTGGGCATACTTGCTTGCACTGCGGCTCTTCATAATGCCCGACACACTCGGTGCATTTGTCCGGATCAATTTCGTAAATTTCCGGCCCCATCGAAATCGCTTCGTTAGGGCATTCTGGTTCACATACATCACAATTGATGCAGTCATCGGTGATCATTAAAGCCATTTTGCTACGCTCTACTTTTTACGTTTTACTTTTGTTGCTCTGCAATTTTCTTCTTCAGCCATGCGTCGACTGATGGGAATACGAACTTCGAAACATCACCACCAAATTGGGCGATCTCACGGACTATCGTTCCAGAGATGAATTGGTACTGATCAGACGGTGTTAAAAACATCGTCTCGACATCCGGCAACAGATAACGATTCATGCCGGCCATTTGAAATTCATATTCAAAATCGGAGACCGCACGCAAACCACGCACAATGACACGTGCATCATGCTTACGTACAAAGTCTTTCAATAAGCCTGAGAAACTTTCGACCTTCACATTCGGGTAGTGTCCCAACACTTCATTGGCGATCGTCAAACGCTCTTCGACAGTGAAAAAAGGGCGTTTATTCTTACTATCGGCAACGCCTACTATCAAGGTATCGAACAAGCCCGAAGCGCGTCGAACCAAATCTTCATGGCCACGCGTCAATGGATCAAAGGTACCTGGATATACAGCAGTAACCATGTTTACTCCCCCGAGTGAGATGCTAAAACTGGACCCTTCGCTTGAAAAAAGAAGCCCAAATTTTTAATACTTTTTCTAAGAATCCGCGATTATCCCAGATTTCCTGAGGAATTTCCGAGATCTTTGTTGCATTGCAATAATTGAAAGTGAACCATACCCGCTTTGTCTTTGCGCACAATCTCCCAAGGCGCAGTGCTTGGTTCGGTGGCGAGCGCTTCAAAAGCTTGCTCACCTTCAACGTAGACTAAGCCATTCGGACGCAGGAGATCAACACAAATTGGCAAGATTTTCTCTAGAAAACCACGATGAAATGGAGGGTCGAGAAAAATCACATCAAAGCTTTGCCGCTGGCGTCGCAGCGTTTCAGCAAAAGCAAAGGCATCGGCGCGATGTAATTGCACATTGCTCGCCTGCAATTTCTGTCTGACCATTTCAAGCTGCTTAAACGCGGGTGCAAAATTTTCGACCATCAGCATCTCTCCGATACCGCGACTGGCCGCCTCATATCCAAGCCCACCACTGCCAGCAAACAAGTCAAGGCCACGCCTACTTTCCCATTGTCCATCGAATAAATGGTGCACCCAGTTGAAAACGGTCTCGCGCACGCGATCGGGAGTTGGGCGCAAACCCTCACCATCGACCACATTCAGAGGCGTACGTTTCCATTGCCCACCGATGATACGGATCTGCCGCGGGGTTTTGCTCAAGTTCGATTTCTTCGGGGTTTGTGGGCGATTTGTCGTCACTTTCATGCTCGCTTTCATGCGAACTCGAAAATTCGCTGTCTTGCTCTGTTAGAATGGCAGCATTCTAGCGGTTTTCCGGCCTGAGACGAAATTTGTACTTGCCACAACCGCCTTCCCACGATCTCTTAATTCTTTCCATGACGAGCAACGTCGATGTTTAGCTTTTTCAAGAAAAAACCCGTAGAAACACCTGCCGCAGAACCGAATAAACTCGATCCAACGCCCGTCAATCCAGTGGCCAGCAGCGTCGAAACACCAGCAACGAGCAAGGTCGAGTCTAAGATCCAAGAATCTGCCGCTGCAGAGCCAACGCCGAACACCGAAAAGCTATCGTGGTTCAAGCGTCTCAAGCAAGGTTTGGCGAAAACCTCTTCCAACCTCACCACACTTTTCGTCGGTGCGCGCATCGATGATGATTTATACGACGAACTCGAGGCAGCGTTATTGATGTCCGACGCCGGCGTTGAAGCAACCCTATTTTTGCTGGAGCAACTCAAACGCAAGGTCAAAGAAGAGAAGCTGACCGAGGCCGAACAGGTCAAAGCCGCCTTGAAAACCCTCTTGTGCGAGCTACTGACACCTTTGCAAAAATCATTGGAATTAGGGCGTCATCAACCCTTGGTGATGATGATATCGGGTGTCAACGGTGCAGGAAAAACCACCACCATTGGCAAACTGGCGATGCACATGCAGAAACATCAGCAATCGGTGGTGCTCGCAGCGGGCGATACCTTCCGTGCTGCTGCGCGTGAGCAATTGGCGATTTGGGGTGAACGTAACAACATCACGGTGATTGCACAAGAATCTGGCGATCCCGCAGCCGTCGCATTCGATGCGGTCAGTTCAGCAAAGGCGCGTGGCACCAATGTCGTCATGGTCGACACTGCTGGTCGTTTGCCAACGCAACTCCACTTGATGGAAGAGCTAAAGAAAATTAAACGCGTCATCGGCAAAAGCATGGACGGCGCGCCGCATGAAGTCTTGCTCGTTATCGATGGCAATACAGGGCAAAATGCGCTCGCACAAGTGAAAGCCTTTGACGATGCTCTTCAACTTAGCGGCTTGATCATTACCAAACTGGATGGAACGGCGAAAGGTGGCGTACTCGCAGCCATCGCGAAAACACGACCAATTCCTGTTTATTTTATTGGCGTTGGCGAACAAATCGAAGACTTGCAAGCATTTAATGCGCAAGAGTTCGTTGATGCTTTGTTCGATTAAGATCCACATCGAATGATGAGCATTGTCACGACATCAAACCACATCATTTTTGTTCCATGCTTTACCTGATTCAATGAGCGCACCATGATTGAATTTCAGAACGTTTCCAAAACCTATGCAGGCGACATCGCCGCATTGCGTGATGTTTCATTTTCGGTCGGCGATGGCGAGCTGGTGTTCTTAGCCGGACCATCGGGCGCGGGGAAATCAACCCTGCTCAAAATGATTGCGGGTATCGAAAAACCAAGCTCCGGCGTCTTGCTTATCAATGGCCAAGACATCAGCAAGCTAGGTGCGAGTGGCATTCCCTATTTGCGACGTAAGTTAGGTTTGATCCTGCAAGGCCAAGGCCTTTTGTTGGATCGCGACGTACTCAGCAATGTGATGTTACCGATGATCGTAATTGGGGAATCAACCGACGATGCACGCACTCGCGCCATCGCGGCACTCGAGCGTCTCAATATGCTAGACAAGGCAGATGCCTATCCTCTCGCATTATCGGGTGGTGAACAACAGCGCGTGATGATTGCCAGAGCAATCGTCAACCGACCACAAGTCATCCTCGCGGATGAACCGACCGCTTATCTCGATCGTGACAATGCCATGATCGTGATCGAAGCGTTGCGTGCTTTTCAGCGCTCGGGCGTGACCTGCATTATTTCCAGTCACGACGAACAATTCCTTGATCAAGCGAACCGTGTGATCTACCTCAACAAAGGTGAGGTCACTGACGCTTGGACTTCTGCAAACGCTGCATAAATAATATTGCTATTACTGCTGCTATATCGATTATGACGAATTGGTTCCGACAACACGCTTACGCGCTCAATGGCGCTTTCAAGCATTTGCGCGCTGCGCCAGGTAACTTTCTTTTCAACGTTCTAGTGGTTGCGATTGCTTTAGCGCTCCCCATCGCAGGTTTGACGATCATCGAGAACATTCGCCCAGTAGCCTCACAGCTGTCGATTGAACCGGAAATTAGTGTCTTTCTTAAGACCGACATCAATACCGCAGATGCCGCAGCGCTCGCGACTCCGCTAAGAAAACTGCTCAAGGATAATAAAATCAATGCCAAGTTGAGCTTTGTTCCTAAAGACAAGGCCTTGTCCACCATGGAAAGCACTTCCAGCTTGGCCGAAGTATTATCAACCTTGGGTGGTAATCCCCTGCCAGACGCCTATGTCTTAGCACTCTCGAGCACCGATGCAGAGAAAGTAGACAGCATCACTGCCCAATTACGCGGCCTTGATGGTGTCGATGTGGTGCAAGTCGATTCAGCATGGGTTAAGCGTTTAGCCGCCTTGATGCATATCTTGGAACTGGCCTTGCTGTTCTTGGCTGGCACTCTCGCTGTGGTAGTGATCGTGGTCGTGTTTAATGCGACGCGCTTACAAGTCCTATCACACCACGCCGAAATCAGTGTTTGTCGCTTGTTGGGCGCCAACAATAGTTTTATTCACAAGCCTTATTACTACACCGGCGCTTTAATGGGCGTGTGTTCTGGATTGTTGGCTTTGGGCATGGTGGCACTGGCATTGCAGCCCTTGAATCAAGCCATTGCAGATTTTGCAAAATTGTACGCGTCGGAATTTCATCTCAGTCCCTTGGGCATCATTCCGAGTTTGGCATTACTCCTCATCAGCAAATTACTTGGATGGGCAGGCGCCTATCTTTCAGTTCGACGCCAACTGGCGAAATTAGCGCTCTAGGTCTGCTAAGGATCTTTATATAGCTGAATAATTCTTTACTAAAAACCTGAGGCGAAACAAAGAGCCTCAGTTTTTATTTTAGACTCCAATGAGTTTCAATTCATTCGTCTTAGGTTCTAATCAGATTCTAAATAAGTTCCTTTCATGTCAGAGCAAAAACAAGGCATTTTTACCGTTGTTTGCCTCTTCCGCCTCCGATTTAATAGCCAGCAATTCAAGTTTTTTCCAAGAAACGTTTTATGTTTTATAAAAATCTTTCTTGTTGCTGCACTTGAAAAACGGAAAAACAAACAGATTATTAGCACTCATCCCAATTGAGTGCTAATATAAGATCTTGAAGGCCTCAGGAAACATTCTGGGCCTTGCAATACAGTACGAATCTGATTGAAATCAGGAGGAAACATGACACAAACATCAGCACAAGGCATCCTGCGTCCCTCGGACAGCACCGCTTTAGCTCTGGGGTTTACCGGCACTTTAGGCAATATCGACGCCTATATTTCGGCCGTCAATCGTTTGCCTATGCTGTCGCATGAAGAAGAAACCGATTTAGCAAATCGACTCAAAAAGAATAACGACCTGCACGCTGCGCAACAATTGGTTATGTCGCACTTGCGTTTAGTGGTCTCGATTGCTCGCGGTTACCTAGGTTACGGTTTGCCCCACGCGGATTTGATTCAAGAAGGCAATATTGGCCTGATGAAAGCCGTTAAACGTTTTGATCCAGACCAAGGTGTGCGCCTAGTCTCCTATGCCATGCATTGGATCAAGGCCGAAATGCATGAGTACATCTTGAAGAACTGGCGTTTGGTCAAAGTTGCGACAACCAAAGCCCAACGTAAATTGTTCTTCAACTTGCGCAGCAATAAAGAAGGTTTGGATGCCATGACGCCATCTCAAATCGATAGTCTCGCGGAAAAACTCGATGTGAAGCGCGAAGATGTCATCGAAATGGAAATGCGTTTGTCTGGTCGTGACGTGGCACTTGATGGTTCGAGTGACGACGAAGACGAAAAATTCGCCCCGATCGCCTATTTGAAGACGGATGCAGAAGAGCCGACCAACATCATCGAAGCGCAGCAATATGATCGTTTGCAAAGTGAAGGTTTGGAATCCGCTCTGGCAAAATTGGATCCTCGTTCACGCCACATTATCGAATCACGCTGGTTGAAAAATGATGATGGTTCAGGTGCGACCTTGCACGAGCTCGCCGATGAATATGGTGTTTCTGCAGAACGTATTCGTCAAATTGAAAGTGCAGCTTTAAAGAAGATGAAAACTGCTTTAATCAGCTTCAACTAAACCAGCGCATTAGCAAACAAAAACGGCACTTTCAAAGTGCCGTTTTTTATTTTCAGTATTGCTTTCTATTCGAAATCGCAAGCAGTCTATTGCAGCAGCAATTTCACGTCATGGGTGATGGCCTCAGACTTCTGGCCATAAGCGACATACAATCGCAATCTTCCTTCAGGATCAAAGACGTAACTCGCCGCTGTATGATCCATCGTGTAACTGTCTGGCGTCTTACCTGGGCTTTTTTGATAGAAAGCTTTAAAATCTTTAACAACCTTTTGAGTATCTTCAAGACTGCCGCGCAAACCTAAAAACCGCTTATCAAAATTCGGCACATAACTCGCCAATAATTCTTGCGTATCGCGTTCAGGATCAATCGTAATAAACAAAACTTGCACACGCTCTGCTTGCGGCCCCAGCTGCTTCATCACATTCGCCATTTCCACCATGGTGGTTGGGCAAAAGTCAGGGCACTGGGTGTAGCCAAAAAAGACGATCACCGCTTTCCCTTTAAAATCTTTGAGAGTCCGCGTCTTACCATATTGATCAGTGAGACTGAAGTCCTTCACATAATCGAGTCCCGTCAGATCCGTATTCAGAAATGCTTCATTGGCTTTCTTCGCACCATTTTGATCACAGGCACTTAGGAAAATACTCAGCACCAAAGCAGTTGCCAAGCCCATGAACCTCAAACCACCGCGAAGAGTAGATGTCATATTAGAACCGTATGTAATGATCAACCAGTAAGGCCAAGAAGAGCAGTGACAGATAAACGATAGAGAACGTGAAAGTCTTACGTGCCAATAGATCATCATAGTGACGATATATTCGCCATGCATACCACAAGAACCCGATACCTAGAATGATGGCACTCACCAAATAAATCAAGCCACTCATGTGAATTGCATAAGGCAACATGGTGGTTGCGAACAATGCGATGGTGTACAACCAAATATGAAAGCGCGTAAATTCTGGACCGTGCGTCACAGGTAACATCGGCAAACCGGATTTAGCATAGTCATCGCGACGATACATAGCCAAGGCCCAAAAATGCGGTGGCGTCCAAACGAAGATGATGAGAACTAGCAGCCAAGCTTGCTTAGGTACGTCATCAGCGATTGCCGCCCATCCGAGTGCAGGAGGCATGGCACCCGACAAGCCGCCGATCACGATATTTTGCGGTGTCGCTGGCTTCAAAATGATGGTGTAAATGACGGCATAGCCAACGAAAGTGACGAAGGTCAGCCACATGGTCAATGCGTTAACAAAAAAGTATAAGATCGCCATTCCCAAACCGCCGATCAGCAGCGAGAACACGATGATTTGCTTTTCACTGATTTCGCCTTGCGCGCTCGGGCGGCGAGCCGTGCGTGCCATGCGCGCATCAATTTCTCGTTCCACCAAACAGTTGACCGCAAAGGCCGCACCAGCAAGCAACCATATCCCTGCGGTCGCGGCAAGTACGATACGCCAATCAGGCAATGTCGGGGTTGCCAAGAACATACCGATCACGGCACAAAATACCGCCAATTGGGTAACCCTAGGCTTGGTCAAAGCTAAGTACTGTGCCAAACGACTAGAAGTGGGAAGAGATGTGCTCATGTTTAGGCTGCTTGTGCTGAACTGCTGTAACGAACCCGATAGTTTATCATGGTCAGCATCAGCACGAGCATGGCGGCACCTGCATTATGTAAGACTGCGAGTGCGAGAGGCCAATTGAAGTACACCGTTCCGACACCGGTCAAGAATTGCAAGAGGAGCACTGCAAGCACCTGGTTTCCCAAGATCTTCAAATGCGGTTCCGACCGCAGTATCATCGCAAGGCTTCCGACAGCAAAAATCGCCACCCAAGCAAAACTGCGGTGGACCCACTGTATAGTAACCAGGGCACTATAAGGCAGATATTCACCTTCAGCGGTTTGGCCTAACTTACGCCAGAGATGAAAGGCGTGTTCCCAATCGAGATCGGGAAGCAAAACGCCATTGCAGGTCGGATACCCAGTACAAGCAAGCGCAGCATAATTCGTACTTACCCAGCCGCCGAATCCAATCTGCATCCACAACAATACAAACGCGACAGGCGCCAGAATCCGCAATACGCTAGCTCGATGCGTAAGCTTGATGAGTGATGTTTGTTCACGCTCCAAAGACCACACCAAAAGCGACAATAAACCGAGACCCAAAAGCAAATGCGTCGTGACGATGATGGGCTGCAATTTAAGGGTGACGGTCCAGGCACCAAAGGCGCCTTGCAAGCAGACAAAAAATAGGAGAAAGCTCGCCATCCAAGGACTGCGTTTCGGCTGTTTTGAAGCAGCAAACTGAGCGTGTCGATTTTGATACCACATACGCCAAGCAACAATCACTTGGGCCACGATCAACATCCCTACTGCCATGGCGAGATAGCGATGGATCATTTCTATCCACGCCTTAGCGACTGTGACTGGACCGTGTGGCAAGGCCGCCTCGGCAGCTTTAATTTCTTCATGCGCCAGCAAAGGATTCATTTCACTATAACAACCGGGCCAATCCGGGCATCCGAGCCCGGAGTCAGTCAAACGTGTGAAACCGCCGAAAACGATCAGGTCGAAGGTCAAGAAAACAGTCACCGCAATCAATTTGCGATATTTGTTGGTATCTTTAGAGCGCCACACCACCCACAGCGCAATGGATCCTAAGGCAAAGCCAACAGCCAATAGGGCGAGCGCTAAAACAAGCTTATCTATCATGATCAACCGATCGCCGATGCTTTCAAGAGTTTTGAAATATCTTTTTTGATCTTATTGGGGTCTGCATCTTTCGGATAGCGCATCATCAGATTTCCCAATGGATCGATCAGATAAATATGATCATAGACGGTGGTGCCTGCTTCGACCGGCAACCACTTTTCAAGCGCCGCTTGATTCACACGCAGAAAACGGGTTCCTGCGATTCCCTCTTGCAATTTGACATCTGGTGTCGCCTCATCAGTGATGAGCCAAACACGTTCAATACGCTCACGCTCTTTGCCCTGTGCTGTGCGTAGCTGGCGCATGTCATACAACTTCTTTTGGCAGGCCGATTCACAAGCAGCACGATCGATCTGGAGCATGATCCACTTACCTTTGAAGTCACTGAGTTCTTGCGACTTCCCCTCTAAGTTTTTACCAGCGAGCTGTGGCATCGGAAATTGACGCGGATCTAACAGGCTGCCGTAATTGGTACGGCTCTCTGGCTTAATGACATAGTAGGTAAAATAAGACGCAATCAAGGGAGAAGCGCAAACCGCGATAATAAGAAGAAGCTTCCAGCGTCCACTGCGTTGTTTATTTGGTGTGTTTTCCACGTCGAATTCCTGTTACAACAAAAAATAAGAAAGCCATGACAGTTAGGCCGTACCATTGAAATGCATAGGCCCTGTGCTTATCAGCTCCATTCGATGGCACTGGCCAGTCGCGCTGCAGGCCCTCACCTTGAGTCGAGGTTTGCTCAAGGACCCATTCTGGCATATCAAGCTTTAGGGTGGCGGCAACCTCGGCCGATGACAGATTCTGCAAAATACTTCCTGGCGTGATGATCTCATCCGCCCCCAATTGCATCGAGCGATCTAGATGCTGTCTTACAATACCCGCGATTTCAATTTCACCATTTGGTATTTCAAGACGCGGTATTTTAGTGCGTTCCTTGAGATCGCGCTGAAACCAACCTCGTGCCACCAGCACCGCCTTATTTGACTCAGAAAGTTGGAAAGGCATCAGTGCAACCATGCCCACCTTGCCATTCATTGGGCGATTATCTAGATACAAAGGCCACTGTTGAATGAACTGCCCTCGTAGATGGATACGCTGAAAAGCACGGGGCATTGTGAGTTGGTTTGCATCGATCAATGCGCTAGGCAATTTCGCCTGTTGCTCGATTTGAAGCGCGATGTTTTCTTTCTCCTGCGCCCGACGAGTTTGCCAATTGCCAAGCATAATTCCAGCAATGCACACGATGATGGTCGCGAGCAGAGGTAAAGTTCGGGAGAAAATTTGCTTTAGCATTACAATGTTGGTTTTACTGAGGGTTACATGTATGAAGATTCTGGTCGGCTTAGCGTTTATTCTTATTTTCTTAAGTCTTGGCTCCGCCCTGCTTTATATGATGAAAGACAAAGGACGCAGTAATCGCACTGTCAAAGCACTTGCCTTTCGGGTTGGCTTCTCGATTTCTCTTTTCTTGTTGATCTTACTGGCTAACCACTTCGGTCTAGTACACCCCACCGGCATTCGATAAGATGAGATCTTCGCTTGAAAAGAATCGGACGACGGAACTGTTTAGAACTGCCACCTCGCGATCTCGTTCGATTTTAGGAATTTCGGCCAAGAACTAAAAACCTAGATCACTTCAAAACGCATTAAAAAAAGCCGCACAAAGTGCGGCTTTTTTTACGAGTCTCCGTAGGCTTACATCCAGTAAACAACAACGTACAAGCCCAACCAAACGACGTCAACAAAGTGCCAATACCAAGCTGCGCCTTCGAATGCGAAGTGATGATCTGCTGTGAAGTGCCCCTTCATAATACGATACAAGACCACAGACAACATAATCGCACCCATCGTGACGTGGAATCCGTGGAAGCCGGTCAACATGAAGAATGTTGAACCGTAAATGCCGGAAGTTAATTTCAAGTTCAATTCGCTGTAAGCGTGCATGTATTCATACGCTTGGAAGCCCATGAAGATTGCGCCCAACAGAATCGTTGCGAACAACCACAAAGCTGTCTTCGAGCGGTTACCTTCACGCAATGCATGATGGGAAATCGTCAAAGTCACACCAGACGTCAACAATAAAGCTGTGTTGATAGTTGGAATTGGGAAAGGCCCCATTGTTTTGAACGCTTCAACCACACCTGCTGGACCGACCGAACCCCATTGACCAGCAAAATCAGGCCACAATACTTTGTGATCCAAATCTGCCAACCATGGCATCGTGATCGTACGAGCATAGAACAAGGCACCGAAGAAAGCGCCGAAGAACATGACTTCAGAAAAGATGAACCAGCTCATACTCCAGCGGAAAGACACGTCGATACGTGCGCTGTATTTGCCAGATTCCGATTCCGCAATCGCATCACCAAACCATTTGTACAAGACCACCAAGGTCAGGAAAATCCCGATAAAGTTAACGTAAGCACCCCATGTCAGGCCATTGACCCAAGCCGAAGCACCGACCATCGTGGTCAATAAAGTTGCGCCACCAAGTACTGGCCACTGTGAAGGACCAGGCACAAAGTAATGTGGTGCCGTAGCATTGTGAGAACTCATTTCCATCTCCCGATACAATTTTGAACTGCGTTTAATCTAATAAATTTATGAATGTGTGAACATTAGAAGTTCACTTTGCGACGACACTTTTGACAATGAAGATCAACACTGTAATAAAGATTGCCGCGCCAATTATTCCTGCTATAACCACATGTAAAGGATTGAGTTGAGCAACATCTTTTTCGTAATCGCTCTTTTTACGAACCCCAAAAAACGACCAAAACACTGCCTTCATTGTCGCCAATAAAGAGCCTTTGCGTTGACTTGCTTCTTTGAGGTCACTCATACTCCGCCCTATAAACCTGCTTTTACATCACCCTGTTTCAAACCCACTTCAAAAAATGTATAAGACAAGGTAATGGTCTTCACATCTTTCGGCAATGCAGGATCTATGAAGAACGTTACTGGCATTTGCCGCGCTTCATTCGCCTCCAAAGTCTGCTGCTTGAAACAGAAACAATCTAACTTCTTAAAATATGCCGTTGCTTGCTGAGGCGCGTAACTCGGAATCGCTTGCGCATCCATTTTGTAGGATTGCTTATTCACGACCTCGTACACAACTTGCGCCATTTCACCAGGATGCACTTTGATGCTTGAAACCGTCGGCCGGAAACGCCATGGGCCTTGGGTGTTCGCATCAAACTCAATGGTTACCTCACGCGTCGTATCAATTTGAGAATTCTTAACTTCCTTCAAATCAATATCTTTTGGCGTCAGGATATTAATCCCAGTCAGCTCGCAAATCTGTTTATAAATGGGAATTAGCGCGTATCCAAAACCAAACATCAGAACTGCAATGACCAGCAGCTTCCGCAACATTTGACCATTTAAAGCGCGCTCTTCCTGCTTCTCAACAGAATCGTCACCGTTTTGCATCATTCACTTACCCAGTAAGAAAGTCTGCTTGATGATGACGCCAACAAAAAAAACAATTGCGACGGAGGCCAAAATTAAGGCGGTACGCAAATTATTCGGTTTTCTGTCGTTACTCATTTTTTTTGATTCCGGACCGTTCACACTTGCGCACAACCGATCCTGTAAGTCTATCTAATCAAACTAATCAATCTGAATTATTTGACTTCTGGTGGTACTTCAAAAGTGTGGAATGGTGCTGGGCTTGGAACTGTCCATTCCAAACCTTCTGCGCCTTCCCATGGTTTCGCTTCAGCTTGCTTACCGCCACGAATCGATGGAATGACCACGAACAACATGAAATACACCTGCATCAAACCAAAGCCGAAGCCACCAATCGAAGCGATCGCGTTGAAGTCTGCGAATTGCGCTGCGTAATCAGCGTAACGACGTGGCATGCCTGCTAAGCCCAAGAAGTGCATTGGGAAGAAGGTGATATTGAAGAAAATTAAAGACAACCAGAAGTGGATCTTGCCACGTGTTTCGTTGTACATGAAACCTGTCCATTTTGGTCCCCAGTAGTAGAAGCCAGCGAACAAAGCAAACAAGGAACCTGCCACCAACACGTAGTGGAAGTGAGCCACAACGTAGTAAGTATCTTGCAATTGGATGTCGATTGGTGTGACCGCCAAGATCAAACCAGTGAAACCACCCATGGTGAACACGAAGATAAAACCAACCGCGAACAACATTGGCGTTTCGAAAGTCATCGAACCTTTCCACATTGTCGCAATCCAGTTAAACACTTTCACACCAGTTGGAATCGCGATCAACATGGTTGCGTACATGAAGAACAACTGCGCTGTAACTGGCATACCAGTTGTGAACATATGGTGAGCCCAAACGATGAAAGACAAGATCGCGATGGACGATGTTGCATACACCATGGATTCGTAACCAAACAATGGCTTACGAGCGAACGCTGGAACGATATGAGAAACGATACCGAACGCTGGCAAAATCATGATGTACACCTCTGGGTGACCGAAGAACCAGAAAATGTGTTGATACATCACTGGATCACCGCCACCTGCAGCGTTAAAGAACGATGTACCGAAATGACGATCAGTCAAAGTCATCGTGATTGCACCTGCCAACACTGGCATCACTGCGATCAACAAGTAAGCTGTAATCAACCATGTCCAGCAGAACATTGGCATCTTCATCAAAGTCATGCCAGGAGCGCGCATGTTCAAGATGGTTGTGATGATATTGATCGAACCCATGATGGATGAAGCACCCATGATGTGAACGGCAAAAATCGCCATATCCATGCCAGGACCCATTTGTGTCGACAAAGGTGCATACAATGTCCAACCAGCAGCTGTTGCGCCGCCTGGAACAAAAAAGGAACCGATCAACAACAAAGCAGCTGGTGGCATCAACCAGAACGAGAAGTTGTTCATCCGGGCGAAAGCCATGTCGGATGCACCGATTTGCAATGGGATCATCCAGTTAGCAAAACCAACGAAAGCCGGCATAATCGCGCCGAAAACCATGACCAAACCATGCATGGTTGTCAATTGGTTGAAGAACTCTGGCTGCATCAATTGCAATCCAGGTTGGAACAATTCGCTACGAATCAAGAGGGCCATGACACCGCCAGCCATCAACATCGTGAACGAGAACCAGAGGTAGAGGTTACCGATGTCTTTATGGTTTGTCGCGAACAAATAACGACGCCAGCCGTGTGGATGGTCGTGCGCGTGGTCATCATGACCATGAGAGTGATCGTGTGCGTGATCAGCTACTGTATTACTCATCTCAATCTCCTGTTCAATTACTTACGCGCAGCCAAAACTTCGGCTGGCTGGACGATGTTTTCTGCTGATTTATTCGACCAGCTATTACGGGTGTAAGTAATCACCGCAGCAATTTCTGTATCAGACAACGAAGCTTTCCATGCAGGCATAGCGCGAATACCGTTCAACAAAATGTTGACTTGCGCTGCTTTTGGACCTGTAACAACAGCAGAGCCGTCCAATGCTGGGAATGCACCGGGAACACCCTTACCATTTGCTTGGTGGCAAGCTACGCAGTTCTTTTCATAGACGCTTTGACCACGTTGTTTCAACTCATCCACTGTCCAAACTTTGCTTGGATCATCAGCTTTGGCAGCCATTTCTTTCTTCTTAGTGTCTACCCAAGCTTTGTAGTCCTCTTCGGAAACAACGCGAACCACGATAGGCATAAAGGCATGCTCTTTACCGCACAACTCAACGCAGTTACCGCGATATGTGCCGATCTTTTCTGCTTTAAACCACGTATCGCGAACAAAACCTGGAATCGCATCTTGCTTGACGCCGAAGGCTGGAATAGTCCAAGCGTGAATCACGTCATTCGCTGTTGTGATCAAACGGACTTTCTTGTTCACTGGAACAACCATCTCGTTGTCAACTTCGAGCAAGTAGTTTGCAGTGCGAGCTGCAACGTTCGCTGCAACGCCTGGGGCGCCTACTTGATCACGCGGCGTAGACAAGGTGGACAAGAAGGAAATGCCTTCGCCGTCGCCTTTGAGATAGTCATAGCCCCATTTCCATTGCATACCAGTCACTTTGATCGTGATGTCAGCATTGGAAGTGTCTTTCATTGCCACCACTGTTTTCGTTGCAGGCAATGCCATACCGATAACGATCAAGAATGGAACGATAGTCCACAAGATTTCAACAGTCGTACTTTCATGGAAAGTAGCAGCTTGATGACCGAGTGACTTACGGTGTTTCAAAATGGAATAAAACATCACGCCGAAAACAGCAATAAAAATCGCTAGGCAGATGTACAACATCATGTTGTGAATGGAGTAAATTTGCTCCGCGATTTGCGTCACTGGCGCTTGCAAATTAAGCTGGTGTACTGCCGGGCCGCCCTCACTATTTTTGACAGCAGCCATTGCTGGCAAGCCTGCTGCCATCAATGTAGCCCCAAGCATCAGCGAAGCACCAAGTGTTCTCGACTTCAATGCATGTTTCATGATTTCCCCAAAAACCTATTAGAATTTTCAACGGAAATTGTCACAAACAATTACCGACAATTTCCACAATTGCGAGAGTATAAAGCCGAAAGCTGAGGTATATCAAGAAGAAAACACTGGACAACTGCGCAAAATCAGGTTGACATGCAGCGTTTTTTGATAATAACGACAGGCAACAATTTGCGAGCAATTTCAAGTGGATTGCATAAAATTCTTGCCTTTAATTGAGCATATAGGCTTCGTCAAGCGACCTAAAAATCGACAGCAATTCGAGACGGAACCGTATCCGCAGCGCCCAAAAGAGGTCTATTTACGCGGAACAAATTGCACAATCGACTCTCCATTCTCGCGCTTCGTCGCAGGTGGTTTAAAAGCGTGTCCATACACCAGCTCAAACGTCAGCGGGATACGACCATCAGCACCACGAGTCGCTTCAAGTAGGCTTATCAATTTCCGATAAGCAGATTTACTGACACGCAGCTCGTGCTGTTGCGGAAGCGGGCTCCCCCCCAAGGCACGAACATCTTGAAGCAAGCGCTCGACCCGCTCATAACGCAAGGTGATCTTCTCCATATCCATCACCGGTGTTGCCAAGCCTGCGTGAACGGTCATATCACCAAAGTCATGCATATCGACAAAATCCAACATATGCGGAGCTCGATCGATTGCAGCAAAAGCTTCACGCAACTCGCGCATACTGTCTGGACCAAAACAAGAGAACATACACAAACCGCCCACTCGCAGAACTCGCCTCCATTCTTTCAAGGCGAGGTCCGGTTGCGGGTGCCAATGTAAGGCAAGATTGGACCAAATCACGTCTGCGCTATCACTTGCCAAAGGTATTTGCGCAAAATTCGCGCAGAACAAATGATGCTTGGAAGATGCTTTCCAGCTCGACGGCAAAACGTGCTTCAACAGCCGCTCCATCCCTGAATGTGCGGCAAGTTCGGTTTTTTTACCCTCTTTTAGCATCATCTCCGCGCCATCCACACCAAAAATCGTCGCTTCAGGAAAGCGCTGTTTTAGATGCGAAAGCTCATCACCTTCACCGCATCCCAAATCGAGCACGGTACTCGCTTCGAGTCTTACCATGGCAAGCTTTTCTCGCATACGCTCCGCAACCTCTCTTCTCAAGAAGGCACTTCCCGCGCTTCTTGATGGGTTTGAGAATAGGCGCCGAACGCCAAACAAGACTTCTGAGGGAAACTGGCTTTGAATGGTCATTTAGTATAAATAATATTACAATTAAATCTTATCGAATCAGCGCGGCGAACTTAAATTCTCGACTTTTTCAAGCCAATAGACTTCATTCACGCAGTTTAACCGATCACTCAGCATGTTCGCTTCCCTACTCGACTTCATCTTGCCAAGACATTGCCTCGTTTGCGATTCGAGAAGTGCAACATTACTCTGCAACGGATGCCAACATGAATACTTTGGGTACAACTGCTCACGCTGTACTGTGTGCGCCATTGATCTCGTAGCGGGAAGCCAAGACAAGATGTGTGGCTCTTGTCTAAAGGAGCCACCGTATTTCGATCGAACCGTGGTCGCCGCCAACTACTTACCTCCGTTCGACCACCTAGTCCTGCAATTAAAATTCGGAAGTCGTCTAGAATTAGCGCAATTGATGGCACAGACCATCCGAGATCAACTACTCCAATTACCTGAAGTCGAATTTCCTGATCTTATTATTCCATTACCCCTTGGATCCATAAGATTACAACAACGTGGCTTTAATCAATCAATGGAAATTGCACGTCATTTAGCTCAGCAAATCGGTGTCGATATCCAGCCGACCTTGCTGCGGCGGATCAAAGAAACTCTCGCACAAAGCGAATTAGACACAAAACGCAGGTTAGCCAATGTCCGTCGTGCTTTTCTCATATCACCGGATAAACTTGGTGCTATAGAGAACCTTCACGTCGCGCTAGTAGACGATGTTATGACGACGGGGACCACGCTGAATGCGGCTGCGCAAGAGTTGAAAAATGCTGGCGCACGCAAAGTCAGTAACTTCGTCTTCGCTCGTACCCCCAAGTCACGCACGCCCTCACACTAGGTTCGCAGACCGAGATTTGCTATGATGGCGTGTTGATTGACCACAACCGTGCTGTAACCCTCAGATAGAAAGATCACCCGTGTTTAACGTCGTTTTAGTCGAACCAGAAATCCCACCCAACACTGGCAACATTATTCGCTTATGCGCCAACTCTGGAGTGCAACTGCATCTGATCGAACCGCTCGGTTTCCCCTTAGAGGACAGCAAATTAAAGCGCGCTGGTTTGGACTATCACGAATATGCAAGCATGAAGGTTCACAAGAACTGGCAGGCTTTTCTTGAAAGTGAACAACCCAACACGGCTCGCATGTTTGCACTCACCACCCATGGTTCATCGGTTTTTGCGGAAACAAAATTTGAAGCCGGCGATTATTTTGTGTTTGGTGCGGAAACACGTGGACTCGCCCCTGAGCTCCGCGAATCGTTTCCATTGCATCAGCGCATACGGCTGCCAATGCGTCCGGACAACCGCAGCTTAAACTTATCCAACTCAGTCGCGATTGTGGTGTACGAAGCTTGGCGCCAACACGGATTTGCTGGCGGAAGTTAATTTCTAAAATACAGGACTGGTTCTATCAGAGGTTTGGCGCTACACGATTGACTGATGCCGCGCTTCTTACAATGAAGCGCTCGCGCGCCTCATTCAAGGTCTCGATCACGCTGGCAGTATTAAACGGTTTCAAGATATAGCCACTGGCACCTGATTGCATTGCTTGGGCGACAACTCGCTCTTCTTCCGCACTGGTAACCATCAAGATCATCGGCATCGGGTTCAACGCTTTAAGCTTCGCGAGCACTTCGAGCCCATTGAGTTTCGGCATCACCACGTCCAGCAAGACAATATCAGGCTTCAAACGCTGACACATCTCCACGGCCATCGCGCCATCTGTGGCGTCACCAACAACTTCGAAATTTTGACCACGCAAAATGATGCGCAATAAGGTGCGAGTCATATCGTAATCGTCTACGATCAAAACCCGAAGAGCACGTTTTTCGCTCATTCTTACACTCCAAATAAATACTTGCTACCTCATTTTACACGTAAATTTTTTTGTTGATATAGAGCATTGTTACACACTGTTACGTCGAATATACCAACAAACATGGTGTCAAACGAAATTCAATAAGAACTGATTGCGCTCAGATAGACGAAACTCAAAGAAACCCATAAAAAATAAGGCTCGGCATTCGAATGGCGAAAAAGCGACACTCGCCCCCTCTCACCATAAAAACAACGAACATCATTTGATTTCTGGCAACAGTTTGCGGATTAAGCATGATAAGCTATGTCCACAGGGAAACATATTTCTCAGGCAATACTTTTCTTTTTTCGCTGTTGTAAATGGCTTCCGATTCGTGAATAACTAACGTCACCCACTCTTTCATATCGATTTTCTCTTTGGAGATACGGAACACATGAGTTTGTGTCAACGCGGATTACCGATGAAGAATCAAGTAGGCGGCATCAAGCTTGCCGTGCTACTGCCGTTGCTCGTGTTCTGCTTTGCTGCTCTGCCTTTATTTTCTCAAGCGGGGCCACTCCAATTCCTATCGTTTATCGGCGTGTTACTAAGCGCTATCGCTTGGAAGAAATGGCATCCCACTGCCTACATTGAAGAAGACGGTGCCGCAACCGTTACTCAGATAAGAGAACAAACCACGGTGCACGCTGCTGCAGCGTCCACAATTGAATCTGCTGAATCGACAGCTCAAACAATCAAGCCAGAAGAAGAGGCCATTGAGGTCAAAACCATCGATAGCGAACTCGACAATCGCTCCGACTTTTTCAAAGCCGTGCTTCCCGTTTGGCAAAACCACGTGGTTTCGATCAAAGAAAAAACCGAAACCGCGGTCGCGCAACTTATTGAAAGCTTTAGCTCGCTCGTGAACCAGTTCGATGCAGCAGGATTTTCAGCCGCATCAGACGGCAGCAACACACAACATCAGTCCACCCTTGATCTCCTCGAATTATGCAGGAACGATCTCCAGCCTCTGATCGAACAACTTGAAAAAATGCTCGATAACAAGAGTGAAATGTTAGATGCAATTGGTGGCTTGGCCGAATCCACAGCCGACTTGAAGGATATGGCGCATAGCGTCACATCAATTGCGGCGCAGACCAATCTGCTGGCCATTAACGCTTCGATCGAAGCTGCACGGGCTGGCATCCACGGACGTGGTTTTGCAGTTGTAGCCGGCGAAGTTCGACGACTTTCGCTGATCTCTGCAGAAACAGGCAACACCATCACCACGCGGGTTAGTGAAATCACGCGCGTGGTAAAGGACACCTTGCGTGCTGCCCAAAAAGCCAACGCAAATGACCGTGCTATGTTGCTCAAATCGGGCAACGTTGTTAAAGATGTTTTAGGACACGTACAGGACTTGGGGGCATCGGCAGAAGCCATGCGAGCGCAAGGTGAAATCATTCGTAATGACGTAGAAAATTTGATCGTCACCCTGCAGTACCAAGATCGTGTGAGTCAAATGCTTGGCGTATTGGATCGCGACATCAACAAACTCATCACCACTTATGAACAGAACTTAGCTTTCCCCGATAAGGATGAATGGATGAAAGATCTCGAGTCCTATTACACAATGGATGATCAGCATTTTAATCACGCCAATATCAAACCGCCCGATAAAGGCGATAGCAACACCGAAACAGAAATCACCTTTTTCTAATTTTTCTCAGCAGTGACCGTTCTATACAGCGAGGTACAACATGTCAAAAACAGTGATGGTCGTAGATGATTCAGCATCAGTGCGGCAAGTGGTCGGGCTAGCTTTACGAGGCGCGGGGTATACCGTCATCGAAGGCGCTGATGGCCAAGATGCCTTAAACAAGCTCAAAGGGCAAAAAGTGCATTTGATTATTTCCGACGTCAATATGCCAGTGATGGACGGCATCACATTTGTACAAGAAGTGAAAAAACTTCCGATGTACAAATTTGTACCGATCATCATGCTTACAACAGAGTCACAAGAAGGTAAGAAACTTCAAGGGCAAGCAGCAGGCGCCAAGGCGTGGGTGGTCAAACCTTTCCAACCTGCGCAAATGTTGGCGGCTGTTTCCAAACTAATCCTGCCTTAGAGAGGCAAACATGGAAACTCGAAGCATTGCAGGTGAGCTCACGATCTACACTGCCGCGACTGAAAAGCAGAATTTACAAGAGGCACTGGATCTCTGCGATGATTTGGAGATCAACCTATCTCAAGTCAATGAGATGGATAGCGCAGGACTTCAAGTCTTAATCGTCCTCAAACAAGAAGCCGCAAAACGAAACAAAAAACTACGCTACAGCATGCATAGCAAAGCCGTGCTGGACATACTTGAACTATCCAATATGACCGCCAGCTTCGGCGACCAAATTGTCTTGACCTGAAACACCGCGGGGATGGAGTTGACATGAGCTTCGAAGACGAAATGAAAGCAGCACTCGACACTTTTGTTGTCGAAAGTCGTGAACTATTACAAGACATGGAAGATGGGTTGCTCGGCTTGGAACATGATGCCAATCCATCAGATTCCATCGGCGCGATCTTTCGCGCAGCGCACACCATCAAAGGTTCGTCCGGTTTGTTCGGCCTTGACCATATTGTGCACTTTACTCATGTTGTCGAGAGTGTACTCGACATGCTCCGCAATGAAGAGATTCCCGTATCACAAGAGATCATCGCCGTTCTGCTACCTTGCCGTGACCACATTAGTACATTGGTGGACGGCATTGCCGCAGGCGTACTCGAAGAGACGCCTGAGCAACAAGCCATCGGCGCCGACCTGCATCGACAATTGAAATCCTTCCTCAGTGGCGAACCAAGTAGTTCAAGTCAGGTGGTGACGCAATCGGATGAAGTAAAAACGAAGTCGAGTGGTGGTGGTGCGATCGACAATGGCAACTGGTATTTATCGCTGCGTTTTGGTCCCGATTGCCTTCGCAATGGGATGGATCCTTTATCGTTTATTCGTTACCTCAGCACGCTCGGCGACGTCATCAACATTATCACTATGACCGATGCGATTCCGCCGATTGAGAAGATGGATGCAGAAACCTGTTATTTGGGTTTTGAACTCGTTCTCAAAAGTAGCGCGAGTAAAGAAGCCATCGAAAATGTCTTCGAGTTCGTACGAGAAGACAGCATCATCCGCATCGTTCCGCCGAATAGCAAAATCGACGACTACATTGCCATCATTAATAATTTGCCTGATGACACTGAGTTAATTGGCGAAATTCTGATCAAGAGCGGTGTCTTGACCAAGCACGAACTCGATGAATGCCTCCGGTTGCAAGCACAAAGCCAACAGCAAAGCGAAGGTAAAGGCGCAGACGCGCCAATTGGCGAAATTTTAGTCAAGCAAGAAATCGTTCAGCAGCCGATTCTCAATGCGGCGCTCAATAAGCAACAACAAGTCAAAGATACCAAGGCACGCGAACGCCAAAATATTCGCGTCGATGCGGAGCGCCTCGATAAGCTGATCGATCTCGTTGGAGAATTGGTGATTGCCGGCGCTGGCGCGAATTTGCGTGCAGAGAAAAGCAATGACGTCTCTCTTATCGAATCGACCTATGAAGTCATGCGTTTGGTCGAGGAAGTCCGCGACAGTGCCTTACAGCTACGCATGGTTCCGATCGGCACCACCTTCAGCCGCTTTCAACGCGTTGTGCGCGATGTCAGCATCGAGCTTGGCAAGGACATTGTTCTTGAGATTTCAGGCGGCGATACCGAGGTCGATAAATCGGTAGTCGATAAAATTGGCGATCCACTCATGCATCTCGTGAGAAATTCGATGGACCACGGAATTGAGGCCGCTGCCGTACGCTCTGCGCGCGGCAAACCAGCACAAGGGACACTCCGCCTCAATGCCTATCATGAGTCCGGTAGCATTGTGATCGAAGTCTCAGACGACGGCGGTGGACTCAATCGCGACAAAATTCTAGCGAAAGCGATTGAACGTGGCTTGGTGAGTCCAAATACCAATCTAACGGACAAAGAAATTTATGCGCTGATTTTTGAAGCTGGCTTTTCGACTGCGGATCAAGTTTCCAATTTATCTGGTCGTGGTGTCGGTATGGACGTGGTCAAACGCAACGTCACATCCTTGCGCGGCACCATAGAAATCGACAGCGAAATCGGCGTTGGTGCCACCATGCGTATTCGTATGCCACTGACCCTCGCCATCATCGATGGCTTCTTGGTACAAGTCGGTAGCTCATCCTTCGTGATTCCCCTAGATAACGTCATCGAATGCCTTGAATTGCCAAGGCAGACTACCGAAAACGACTACATGGATTTGCGTGGTGAAGTTCTACCCTTCATTCGCATTAGGCAGCTCTACGAAATTCAAGGCGAAATACCAAGGCGGCAAAACGTTGTGGTCGTAGGTTACGGCGAAAACAAAGCGGGCATCGTGGTGGACAAACTCCTTGGAGAATTTCAGACCGTGATCAAGCCACTTGGCAAGCTCTTCCAACATCTCCAAGGGATTGGTGGCTCCACCATTCTCGGTAGTGGTGAGGTTGCTTTAATTTTGAGTATTTCAAGCATGCTTGCTCAAGTTACTCAAAAGAACAGAATGGCCTACCTTCAAAACACATCGAGCTAGCCGCTGAGACACTGCGTCAATCTCATTTGTTCAAAACAGAATTTGCGATTAATTAGTAGGAAACCGAGAGGGAACCATGAAAGACTACTTCAAGAAAATGTCGATATCGAAGAAATTCGCCCTCGTTGGCCTATTAGTTTGCCTATTGTTCGTTCTGCCATTTTCGATGTTCATTTCGGGACTAAATTCCAAGATTTCCACCGCTCAACTAGAGCAATCAGGCGCCAATACAATTCCATCTGCAATCAAGGTAATGCAAGCGGTGCAAAAACATCGGGGTTTAAATTCATCCGTGCTCAACGGTTCCGCGGAAGCTCGCGGCAATAGAGATGCAGCAGCTCAAGAGGCAGCGAGTGCGATTGAAAAACTTTACACCGATGCAAAATCAAATCCTTCACTAAAAATTGAAGAGAGCGTTAAGAACATCAAAGCACAATGGCAGAGTCTGTTAAACGAACGCGATCGCATTAACGCCACTGAAAGTTTTAGTCGTCATACTGCCCTTGTTAAGTCTGTCTCAACAACCATCGATCTCATTTCCGATAATAGCGGCCTGACTTTGAGCCCAGATGAAGAGTCCTACTTTCTTGGAATCCTCGCTTCCAATGCATTACCACAATTGACCGAAAAGATCGCCGTGACACGTGGCCTCGGCGCTGGCCTTCTTTCAAAAGGCAATGCAACTCAAGCTGAGAAATTAGCACTCGGGGCAAAAGCCGAAATTGTGCGCGAGGGGATGGAGAGTACCAAGAATCAAATTCAGAAGATCGTTTCGAGCGGCAGTTCTTATGCACACCTGATGGGCAAATTTCAAGATATCGAAAGCAAAACGAATGAAGTATTGAACCTCATCACTGAGCAAATTCTGCAGCAAGAAAAATTTAACCTTGACTCAAAGACGTACTTCCAAAAAGCGAGCTCTGTAGTAGATGCCAGTGTTGAGCTTGAATTACAAATCACTAAAGACCTCGAAAAACGAACAGACCAAATCGTGAGGGAGGGAAAGAACGAGCGCCTAACAAGTGCCCTGTCTTCGGCCTTACTGTTCATCTTGGTCATCGCAAGCACCTACTTTATCCTTGGTTCAATTCAAAGCGAAATTGGCAATGAACCCACGGCCGTCGCCGAATTTGCACGTAGTGTTGCCAGTGGAAACTTGGACGCAGCAATTGACGTACGTGAAAATGATGAAACAAGTATCGCGGCAACCTTAAATTCTATGGCACGAAGCTTACGTGCCCGAAACGACGAGGCTCAAAATACGGCGCGAGAAACCCTTAGAATCAAGATTGCGTTGGACAATGTAAGCACCAATGTCATGCTTGCAGATAATGAACGGAACATTATCTACATGAACAAGTCAATCACAGATATGCTGACCAAGGCTGAACCCGATGTTCGCAAAGTTTTGCCAAATTTCAATGTGAAGGGACTTATTGGATCAAACATTGATCAATTTCACAAGAATCCGGGACATCAGAAGCAGCTACTCGCCACATTTACTTCGAGCCATCACGCTCAAATCACAGTTGGTTTTCGCACTTTTGCACTCTCTGCCAACCCTGTACACAACGAGGCTGGCGAGCGCCTCGGTAGTGTGGTCGAGTGGGCAGACATCACCGAATCGCTCGCAGCCAAACGCGAGGCTGATCGGGTCGCGGCGGAAAATCTGCGTATTAAGATCGCGCTTGATGGCTGTTCGACCAATGTCATGATTGCCGATAATGATCGCAACATCATTTATGCCAATGAATCCGTACGTCGCATGCTCGCGAATGCGGAGAATGATTTGCGCAAAGCCTTGCCAAACTTTAGCGCTGCTGATCTAGTCGGTTCCAATATTGATCAGTTCCATCGCAATCCAGCACACCAAAAAGAACTGTTGGCGAAATTTACAAGTGCTTATAAAACTCAAATAAGTGTCGGTGGACATACTTTCGCTTTGGCAGCAAACCCGGTGATCAACAGCCAAGGAGAACGACTCGGTAGTGTAGTTGAATGGACCGACCGAACTGACGAAGTCGCAGTGGAGAAAGAGGTTCAACATGTGGTTTCCAACGCGGTCGCTGGAGACTTTAGCACGCGCATTAATGAAGAAGGAAAAACCGGATTCTTCGCCTCGCTTAGCACCGAGGTCAATCGCCTACTCGACGTCAGCGAAGAAGGCCTCAACGAAGTCTTACGTGTACTTGCTGGTTTATCACAAGGTGATTTAACGCAAACCATTACCAAAGACTACGAAGGTACATTTGGTGAATTAAAAGATTCGAGTAACGCAACCGTTGAGAAACTCGCAGATATTGTGACGGACGTGATGCACGCAGCGGATTCACTTGCGAATGCCTCCGAGCAAATCAGTGCAACCTCACAATCTCTCTCGCAAGCAGCGAGCGAGCAAGCCGCCGGTGTTGAGGAAACGAGCTCAAGCATCGAGCAAATGGCTGCTGGCATTAATCAGAATGCAGAGAATGCCAAAGTGACAGACGCAATCGCAGAAAAAGCCTCCAAACAGGCGATTGAAGGTGGACATGCCGTACGTGAAACAGTCACTGCGATGAAAGAGATCGCCGCGCAAATCGGCATCATTGACGACATCGCCTACCAAACCAATATGTTGGCGCTGAACGCGGCAATTGAGGCAGCTCGTGCGGGAGAACACGGTAAAGGATTCGCCGTAGTTGCTGCCGAGGTTCGTAAGTTAGCCGAACGTAGCCAGGTCGCTGCAAAAGAAATTGGTGACCTCGCTAGCGGTAGTGTCAAAACAGCAGAACGTGCAGGTAACCTCATTGAAGAAATCGTGCCAAGTATTGGTCGTACCTCAGACCTTGTGCAAGAAATCGCTGCTGCTTCACAAGAGCAATCGGTGGGTGCGTCACAGGTCAATACAGCGATGAATCAAATGAACCAGATCACCCAGCAAAATGCTTCTGCGAGTGAGGAACTGGCGGCGACTTCGGAAGAAATGACAAGTCAGGCTGAGCAGCTGATGGATCTCATTGGTTTCTTCAAACTGAACGAGCAAAGTAAATCAGCGTCCAAGAACTCGCCACAGGAAAGCAGTGTAAAAATATCTAAACGCCCCATGCAGGCCTCAAAAAATGCTGGGCCTAACATTGACATTGCTAAGTTTGAACGCTTTTAGAAAAATCGATGAAAGTAGGCGGAAGGGTGTAATTGAATAGCCCTTCCACCTTCAGGAATGAAATTGGGAGACGCCTTATTCAATAGCCTTTGAATTGAATTATTTGCGGATATTGCATCATGAAAAATCTGATTGACTCCATGAAGATGTGGCAAAAGTTTGCTTTGATTGGCATTTTTGTGCTGGTCCTATTTGGCATTCCTTTCTTCATCCTATTGAGTATGATCAATACCAATATCGATGTCATTCGAGGTGAGAAAGAAGGCGCACAGATTATCCCTGAGCTCGTCAAAGTCATTCAAAAGACACAAACGCATCAGGGCGTCAATCGCCTGGTAATGGAAGGTCGGAGCGAGTTAATCGCCACGCGTGCGAACGCGGCCAAAGAACTCGACGCACAATTTGCAAAATTAGAATTGCAAGTGGCTGCCAATTCCCACCTCAAACTTGAGCAGCCATTTCGAGAAATTAAGCAAAGTTGGGAACGCCTCAATTCGATGCGGGACAAACTCAATCCGGTCGAGGCGCGCAATCAGCATCGCGATTTGATCGAATCCTTATTTACCTTGATGGCGACGGTTACCGACAACAGCGGACTTACACTTTCGCCAGATGCTGCCACCTACTTCTTAATGCAAATGTCGAGTGACTCTATGCTCAATATAGTTGAGACACAATCGCACTCGCGCGCACTCGGAAACGATGTCTTAGACGATGGCAAAATTTCATCTGCCGAAAGAGAAACGCTCTCTGTCCTGTATGCAAATTTGAAAAACAAACTCAAGAGCAATCAGATGAACTATGAGCGTCTGACCTACATCGCTCCAGAATACAAAGAGATCTTCCAACAACAATTCAAGCAGCATGTCGAATCAACGAGTGCGACGGCGAAATTTTTGCAAGACAACATACTCAGCGCACTCAAAATCGAGGCGCCAGTCAATGAATTTTTGGCGATCATTTCACCCTCTTTTGAGGCGAATTATCAGCTTGAATTTAAGATGATAGAGGAAATGAACAAGGCGATTGATCGACGCTTAGAAGAAGCGCTATCGAGCCGGCGCTCCAATATTTTGAGTGCACTTTTTCTATTGATCACCATCAGCGCTCTGTCCTATTACATCATTCAAAGAACCATACAACAAATCGGTCACGAACCCTCTGAGGTCGCTGCTTTTGCGAATGAGGTAGCTGGTGGCAACCTCAATGCGGACATCGAGCTTCGAAGCGATGACACCGGTAGTATTGCTGCTTCTTTGAAAATAATGGTCGATACGATACGAGCCCGCATTACAGAAACTGAGAGAGTCAGCGCCGATGTACTACGCATCAAAATAGCGCTCGATAATGCGTCTACCAATGTCATGATCGCCGACACCGATCTTAAGATCATTTATGTCAACCGCTCTGCACTCGACATGCTGGCCAAGTCGGAGGCCGCTTTACAAAGCCAGATCACTGGCTTGAACAGCTCCAATGTTCTCGGTTTTCCGATAGACCGTTTTTACCCTAATCCGGAACTGCAAACCACTCTGCTCAAAGGCTTATCGGGCCCACACAAGGAACAACTGCTCATCGGTGGTAGAAGCTTTGTCGTCGTCGCCAATCCCGTCGAGAACGACAAAGGTCAAAGACTTGGCACGGTGCTCGAGTGGGTCGACATTACTGAACAGCTCGCCGCTCAATTGTTGAGCGAACGCGAAGCAGCAGAGAACCTGCGGATTAAGATTGCATTAGATGGTTGTTCAACCAATGTCATGATCGCGGATCATGATCGAACAATTATCTATGCGAATGCATCGGTCCTCAGTATGTTGAAGAATGCCGAGAGCGATTTAAAGAAAGAACTTCCACACTTTAATGCTGACAAAGTCATTGGTTCCAGCATTGATATCTTTCACAAGAATCCCCAGCACCAAGCGCGTATTCTCAGTACTTTGACCGACACCTTTAAGGCTCAAATTCAGGTTGGCGGAAGATTCTTTGCTTTGGCGGCCAACCCTGTCATTGATGGCAAAGGGAATCGTTTAGGAAGTGTAGTGGAATGGCTTGATCGGACCGCAGAAGTCAAAGTCGAACAGCAAGTCAGTCATGTTGTGGAACAGGCTGCAGCGGGCAACTTTACTACTCGCCTAGAAGAAAACTTGCAAATTGGTTTTTTTGCAAAACTCAGCAAAGATATCAACCAACTCATGAATTCGAGTGAAAATGGCTTGAACGAAGTGTTACGCGTTCTCGCTGCCATTTCAAAAGGTGATCTAACGCAAACCATGACGCAAGAATATAAGGGAACATTCGAGAAACTGAAAGTGGCAAGCAACGAGACTGTCGGCAAACTGTCGCAGATCGTTAAAGAAGTATCCCATGCTAGTCATGCGCTATCGAATGCATCTGAGCAGGTCCATGCCACGTCTCAGGCACTCTCACAATCAGCCAGTGAACAAGCTGGGAGTGTCGAACAGACTAGCACGAGCGTTCAGGAAATGGCGGTTGGCATTCGCCAAAATGCAGAGAATGCGAAAGTCACTGAAGAAATTGCTAACAAAGCTTCATCGGAGGCGCTCAGCGGTGGTAAAGCGGTCAAGGAGACCGTCAATGCTATGAAACAAATTGCAGGGAAAATTGGCATCGTCGACGATATAGCCTACCAAACAAATATGTTGGCACTCAATGCAGCCATCGAAGCAGCACGCGCTGGCGTACATGGGAAAGGTTTTGCAGTGGTCGCCGCCGAAGTGAGAAAATTGGCGGAGCGCAGTCAAGTCGCAGCGCAAGAGATTGGCGATCTCGCGCAAGCCAGTGTAAAAGAGGCTGAACGAGCTGGCCAATTGATCGAGGAGATCTTGCCCCGCATTAGCCAGACTTCCGACTTAGTGCGTGAAATCACTGGCGCATCGCAAGAGCAGGCACTCGGAGTCGAGCAAATCGACGAAGCAATGAACCAAATGAGTAAAATTACCCAACAAAATGCCTCCGCCAGTGAAGAGCTCGCTGCGACAGCGGAAGAAATGACGAATCGTGCCGAACAACTTGCTGGGCTTATTGGTTTTTTCAAGTTAGATGAAGAAGATGTAAAAAATAGAGTAAACCAAACAGGCGGTGGAGAAAAACCGAAAACAGCGAGTCAATTCCAACCTGCCTCGAAACTGATGCAGACGGCGACGATGCCGGTGGACTCAACTAAATTTGTACGTTTCTAAGAACGACGAGGGCCTCATGAGTGCAATAACTAGCGCAAGAAAAAATTCTGAAGTGGCGACCATCGATAAGCCAAACTTGGGTGAAACGGGTCAATACCTGACCTTTATGTTGGGTGGAGAGACTTTCGCGCTCGGCATCCTAAACATTCGCGAAATTATTCAATTTGGTGATTTGACAGAAGTACCGATGATGCCGAAGTTTGTGCGCGGCGTCATTAATTTGCGCGGTCGAGTGGTGCCGGTGGTTGATCTTGCGGCGCGCTTTAATCGGACCTCAGCGCAAGTCTCGCGTCGCACCAGCATTATTATCATCGAACTTGAGCAAGAAGATCCCGCTGATACGCAAAGCATCGGGATTGTAGTCGACGCTGTCAACGAGGTCATTGATATCAATGCCGCCGACATCGAACCACCGCCTTCATTCGGCGCCAAGATTCGACCAGACTTCATTAGCGGCATGGCAAAGAAAGATGGTCGCTTCATTATCGTACTCAATCTCGAGAATGTTTTGTCGATGGATGAGATGATCTCGATCGGTCGTTCGATTCAAGGCACGAACGACACCATGCTAGAAGCGGAAAATGAAAGCGGAAAATGAAAGTCGAAGTTGTTCGTAAAGGTGTCGGTGTCAATCTGGAACCTAAAGAGTTCGAGTGGATCTCGCGTTTTCTGTATGAACGCACAGGAATTTCACTGAGTGATGGCAAACAAGCTTTGGTCATGGGACGTCTGGACAAGCGCTTGCGGGCCAATGGCTTGCAAAGCTATTCCGACTATTTTGCGCTTCTTGGCCGTCCCGGATATGAGGCTGAAACTACAGTTGCGATCGACCTTTTAACGACTAATGAGACTTACTTCTTCCGCGAACCGAAACATTTCACGTTCCTAGAAAAAAACATCATTCCGCAATTTGCCTCGCAGCGTCAAATCCGCGTTTGGAGTGCGGCAAGCTCAAGTGGTGAAGAGGCCTACACCATCGCCATGACTTTAGCGGAGCACTTCCCCACGAAGAATTGGGAAGTCGTTGGCACCGATATTTCGACGAGAGTTGTCGAAAAGGCTCAGCGGGGCTTATATCCTATGTTGGAAGCCGAAAAAATCCCGATGTCTCTTCTCAAGAAATATTGTTTAAAAGGGAAAGATGAATTTGAAGATTTTTTCTTAATGGATCCAGCGATTAAGAATCAGGTTCACTTTAGTATTGCCAATCTTGTTGAGCCGCTGCCAGATCTCGGTATGTTCGAAGTCATCTTTTTACGCAATGTGATGATCTATTTCGATATTCAGACCAAGAAAAATTTGGTGCAACGCCTCTACGAAAGACTGCGCCCAGGTGGCTATTTTATTGTAAGTCATTCCGAAACGCTCAACGGTTTAGATACGTCTTTGAAGCTGGTCGCACCTGCCGTCTACCAAAAAAATTCATATTAGATTGATTACGAAGGCTTGATGCCATGAACGAACCAGGGTTTTATATCGACATCTTCTTGCAACCGGGGGAATTTTACTTCGGCGATCGAGAAACTCGCATTCGAACGATTCTTGGATCGTGTGTCTCCATCACCATGTGGCATCCGAAAAAGCACATTGGCGGCATGTGTCACTACATGCTTCCCAAAAACAAACGCCATGCACATGGACAGGAGCTGGACGGGAAATACGCAGAGGATACGATACACTTATTCCTCCAAGAGATTCGCAAGGCGAATACACATGCGCATGACTACGAAGTCAAAATTTTTGGTGGTGGCAATCAATTCCCAGGGCAAGATCGGCGTGTTTTCTCGGTCTCGGAACAGAACGTTGAAATTGGTCGTGCCCTATTAGCGCAATACGGTTTCAAGATTAAGTCAGAGCATCTCGGTGGCAACGGTCACCGCAACATCATGTTTGATTTATGGTCGGGTGATGTGTGGGTCAAGCATGTCGATAAGGTAGCAGACGAATGAGCGGTAACATCAAAGTAATGGTAGTCGACGACTCGGCCGTCGTTCGGCAAGTTCTCACAGCACTGCTGAGCAAAGAAGCAGGGATTGACGTGATCGCTGCCGCCTCCGACCCTATCTTTGCCATGGATAAGATGAACACCAACTGGCCCGATGTGATTGTGCTGGATGTGGAAATGCCGCGCATGGATGGCATCACCTTCTTGAAAAAAATCATGTCGATCCGCCCCACTCCTGTCGTGATTTGCTCGACTCTCACCGAGAAAGGGGCAGCCACCAGTATGCAAGCACTCGCCGCTGGTGCGGTCACCATTGTCACCAAGCCGAAAGCCGGATTAAAGAGTTTTCTTGAGATGGATGCGGGCGACATAATACAAGCTGTTAAATCTGCGGCGATCGCGGATATGCGTCGCTTAAAAGCGATGACAACGATGCCTTCGCAAATTCCACCAAAATTAAAAATCAATGAGGTGATGCCTGAGCATGAAGGGCATGCGATTGCCACCTCCGCGATGGCGACCACCACTGACCGCATCGTTGCGATTGGCACCTCCACTGGTGGCACGCAAGCGCTTGAAAAAGTCCTGCTTAGCCTCCCTCGCACGGCTCCCGGTATTGTGATCGTTCAACACATGCCAGAAAAATTCACGGCCGCATTCGCTGATCGCCTCAATAAAATTTGTGAACTGGAAGTGTTGGAAGCGAAGAATGGTGATCGTGTCATTCCGGGGCGCGTGCTGGTTGCGCCGGGCGGACTGCACATGCAAGTGAAACGCAGCGGTGCTCAATATCACGTCGAAATCATCGATGCGCCACCGGTCAATCGTCATCGTCCCTCGGTTGATGTATTATTTCGTTCGGTCGCGAAGTGCGCGGGGAAGAATGCTTTTGGCATTATCATGACGGGTATGGGTGATGATGGCGCAATCGGCCTCAAAGAAATGCATGATGCAGGCGCTGAAACGGTCGCTCAAGACGAAAAAACTTGTGTGGTATATGGAATGCCGAAAGAAGCCGTAAAACTTGGTGCGGTCGATCGCATCTTGCCTTTAGAAACAATTGCTGATGCAATCACTCATTACGGTAAACAACACGCTTAGCCAAGACTAATCAAAGTGATGATGGTGCTCGAGTACGTGATTCTGAGTCTTGAGCGCCTGTTCAACGACCTGACGGAATTGGGTGCGTAGATCAGCATTTTTACGTACGATATAGTCTGGCAATTCGGCATGCGCTGTCAATTGACTGGCGGTGATCAAAATGGTTTTGGTTTTGCCTGTTCTCACACCAGATTTCCGCACTGCACTGATGAGTGCCAAACCATTGAGACGCTTGACTTCCAAGCCTGTCACCAGCAAATCAAAAGGCTCGGATAAGATACGCCCAAGTGCCGTGTAGCCATCTCGCATGACTTCGGTGCGAAAACCAAATTCCTTCAAGGTATCTCGAATCATACCAGCGACCAAGTCCGACCCCTCCACCACAAGAGCCGCAAGAGAATTTCGGCTCGCATGCTGGCGCAAAGCGTGTAAATGGAGTTTGAGGTCGGCGCTTGGCTCTGATCCCATCGCATAGACAAAACAAGCCTTACGCATCAAATCTACGTATTGCAAGCCTAACTCGATCGCCCCTTGTTTCGCTAGCATCGGGCTTTCAATCAATGCGCTGAGGAGATCTTCGAAAGGATGGCAAATGTCGCTCAAAAAATCCAAGCCATAGGTGCCTCCGCTTCCCTTCAGAGTATGAACTTGACGATACAACTCACGGCACATGCCGAGTTCAAATCCTTCGCGCTCAATTTCGAGCAGAATCTGCTCTATCTCGTCGATATGGCCAGGCAAATCTCGCAGATAATTTTCTCGCAAACTTGCGAGCATTGCCTTGACCTGATCCATATTCGTGGGTAGTGAGATGGTCGAGAATTTGAGGAAAACTGAACTATGAAATAAGCCTATTCAAACGACTCGTTTTCGCTCAATAGATCTTCTGAATTTTACTCCATCACCCTCAAAGAAAAAGGAGTTTGTGGTAGTTTTACACGTAAAAAAATGGGGTGGTGACACGACGTCAACACAAAGTGAAAGAAAAATAAGGAGGAGTTCTGTGGATCCATTCAGGCATACGAAATAAATCTCACAGACGCGACACTAGATAAGTGGAAACGCGTGCGAAGTAAGGTGCTTATAAGCGCAGTTTCGCCAACGTCTTCGTCGTTGAGCGATCATGCTCAAAAGCTATCGCTTTTACCTGTCCACCGTAAGCGATGACCGCCCTACCCTCAGGGATTTGGTCCATTTCATAATCGCCACCCTTGACGTAAATGTCGGGCCTTGCGATTTCAACCGTCTCAAGGGCGGTATCCTCGTCAAACGCAACAACAAGATCCACTGCTTGTAAGGCCGCCAACACCGCCATGCGATCTTCACAAGTATTAATGGGTCGTTCACTTCCCTTACCAAGGCGGCGCACCGATGCATCGGTATTGACCGCCACCACAAGAGATCCACCGAGCGCTCGTGCTTGCGCCAAATAAGTAACATGGCCCCGATGCAGAAGATCGAACACACCATTCGTCAAAACCACAGGTTTAGGGAGCTGACTGAGCCGTTGCGCAAGATCGCTAGGTTCACACATTTTTTCTTCAAAATTCAGCATAAAGTTGGTGTGGGATCAAAGATGGAAGAGATTCACCGTGAGAAGCGGTACAAGATGAACAATGTACCAATGCTCATCTAGGACATGTTCTGCAAGGCTTATTATTTTACGTTAATATCAAGGCCCTCGATTACAGACTTCGAGTAAAAATTCATTTAAAGGGGCTCATGATGTCGATCAAAGCACGTCTTCTCACTTTCTTTACATTTCTAATCATGGCATGTAGCGGTGCAGCGCAAGCGCAATCTACACCATCGACCAGCGATACTTGTCCAGAAGTCTTGCGCCATAATTTCAATCGCCTGCAAGATGATGCGCCACAAAACCTTTGCCAATACAAGGGCAAAGTTGCATTGGTCGTCAATACCGCGAGTTATTGCGGATTCACTAAACAGTATGAAGGACTCGAGGCACTCTACGCCAAATATCAGCAACGCGGCTTGGTCGTGTTAGGCTTCCCATCGAACGACTTCGGTCAACAAGAGCCAGGCACCAGCAAAGAGATTGCTGATTTTTGCTATAACACCTATGGTGTCAAATTCCCCATGTTCGCAAAATCTTCGGTGAAGGGTGAGAATGTTAACCCGTTTTACGCACAATTGATTAAAGCAACTGGCACCACGCCAAAATGGAATTTCTATAAATATTTAATCGACCGCAATGGCAAAGTGCTCGCCGCTTACGCTAGCACGACCACACCTGATGACAAGGGCTTAGTCGCAGAAATCGAAAAAGCTTTAGGTAAGTAAGCACCGTTTTTCGCAATTAAAATGGGAGTGTTCGTACACTCCCATTTTTTATTTTTAATTGTCTTTTAAACCGTCTCGATTGCGAAATCTATTTCGCCACGGGCTTGGCACGGCCGGCAGCTGCAGAAGCACGTGCGACGGGCTTGCTTGGCTTCGACTTGGCAGAAGTGCTTCTTGCCTTTGTAGCTTTGTTCGAAGCGACGCTGCCGTTAGTCGTTTTGGAACTAGTCTTTTTCGCGCTCTTAGTTGCAGCGGCACTAGCTCCTTTGGTTTTTGGTTTGCTTGTATTCGCTGTTGCAGCACTTGCACTAGGTTTCGCGCGCGTGCTTGTCTTTTTCGCTGGCGCGGATTTCTTCGAATTCGATTCGACCGCTGCCTCATCATCCTTCAAAGCTTGTCCGAGAGCGTGCTTGAACTGTTCTTGCAAAACATTCCACCATGCTGTGGGATTCGGAAAGGCACCTGTCTCCGCTTGTGGCGCTGCTTTTGCTGACGATACTCCAGCATCGGCTGCTTGATTTGCTGTGTGAGCGCCTGCCTGATCGGAAGTTTTCGAGGCCTCGCTCCGCGACTCTTTTCCTTGCGCTGTAATTCCTGCTAGGTCCGCCTCGTTTTCGTCCGCCTCGCCTTCGCCATCTTCTTCGTTCAAATTGTCAGCATCGGCTTGCGCTTCACTGATGGTGTTGCCTGGCATTGGCCAAGAGGCTGTCGATGGGCTCGCCTCCTTTTTGCTATCTGGATTACTTTTCGTCTGCCCGGCGGCGCTCTGTGCAAAACTTTCGCCCATGGCTTTCAGGGCGGTAATGGTGGCACGTTGCACCTCGAGCGCTTGAATCGATGACCGCAACATATTCATGTTCAAGTTCAACCATGCCTCAACCGTCTTCAAATCGCGGATTTGCTTATCCAAGTCATCCACTGACAAACTAGGTGTCACCATGCCTGGCAATTGCAAATCTCCCCACAATTTCCTCACAAAACTGAGTGGATCATGCAGACCAGCGCCTGCGTCTTTACCTGTTTCAAATGGATTTTGCATACTCACACTCCTAGAAAGTGACGTTTCCCTCGCCTATCCTCGTTGATCAGAAAGCAGCGCTGGCAAACAGTGATGATTATGGCGCACTTATCGCAAGAATAACTCAGAACGATTACACTACGGTTATGGAATCCCGTATTTTTCAACAAGGTCTGCCCCTTAGGACACATTTATTCAGGACTGTCGCTTTTTTGTGTGCGACCGTGCTGCTGCATTACCTTTTTCTAGAGTCGGTTCCGCGCAAAAATTGGACCATCGATAAGCCCAATCAAGTTCCCTTGGCGATCAATCTCAAAGTCGAGGCGCCCGAGCCAACCCTAGCCCTCGCACCGCCAACGACGAAAGCGAAGAAGAAATCAAAGCCACGTACAACGACCTCGACTTCGCAACTCAATTCGTCCCAGAAAGATGCTCAAACTCCTGAGTTTTCAAAGGAAGAAACGCCCGCCATCAGCGTAGCGGAAGATGCCGCACCAAGTCCTGAGGCCATTGTGGAATCTCCCAATACCGAAACACCGTTCAGTCTGCGCTTGCCGCCGCCAGCAGAGATGAAAATGGAGGTGAGCTACACCAAAGCGAATAGCACTCCGACCAATGGCTTTGGTAGTTTGACTTGGAATACCGATGGCACTAGCTATTCCGCTTCGCTAGAGGTTGGCATTGACCTATTGCTGACCACTATCAATTTAATTCAACTCAATAGTGAAGGCGTGATCACGAGCGAGGGCCTGGCGCCGACTCAGAGCACGGACACAAGAAGAAATCGATCGACCACCGCTATTCATTTCAAACACGCCGACAAACAGATCATCTTTTCATCGTCGAATAAGATTGTCGCAATGGAAGCGGGCGCACAAGATGCGCTCAGCGTGTTAATGCAACTTGCAGCGATTGGCAATTCGGATGCGAAGCGGCTCGCGGCGGGTAGCAGTATCGCGATTCAAGTCGCCGAAGGGCGGGATGCGCAACAGTTCTTTTTTGAAGTACTGGGGGAGGAGCAAATTGACAGCAAGCTGGGCGAGGATGGTCGCTTACATACTGTCCACCTGATACGGCCACCACGTCCAGGCTCTTACAACTCGACCTTGGAAATTTGGCTAGCACCGGAGAAGTCTTGGTACCCCGTTCGCATCAAAAATACTGAGAGCAACGGCACTGTGACCCTGCAAACCATCACTGAGATCGTCCAACGCCGAATATTACTGAAATAAGATTGAGATAACTTCGATAATACGCCGCCATTCTAGAGGCTTCTCCCTTTGGGATTCGCATGAAAACCATTTATATTACGAGTTATTGCTTTCAGATTGCCTTCCTCAAATCATGACCACAACTAACCAACCACGCCACGCCCTCGTACTGTTCAGCGGTGGCCAAGATTCTACAACTTGCCTCGCGTGGGCCTTACAACATTTCGAGCACGTCGAAACTATTGGCTTTCACTACGGTCAACGCCATGCCATCGAATTGGAGATGCGACCGCAATTGCTCCAAAAAATTCGTACCATTTCTCCCGAATGGAATCAACGTTTAGGGCAAGACCATATGCTCGATTTGGGTATCATTTCACAGCTCTCACAAACTGCGATGACATCAGAAATCGCTATTCAAATGCAAGAGAATGGCCTACCGAATACCTTCGTGCCTGGTCGCAATTTGATGTTCATGCTGAGCGCAGCAACACTCGCTTACCGCCGCAATTTGAATGTTTTGGTAGGCGGTATGTGCGAGACTGACTTCTCTGGTTATCCAGATTGCCGCGACGACAGCATGAAAGCGCTACAAGTGGCGATCAATCTCGGGCTCGATACGCGGTATCGCATTGAGACACCTTTAATGTGGATCGATAAAGCAGGCACTTGGAAGTTGGCGGAACAATTGGGCGGCCAAGCTTTGGTAGATTTAGTTCGTGAAGACACTCACACCTGCTATCTGGGCCAACGCGGTGAAATGCATGAATGGGGACATGGTTGTGGCACCTGTCCCGCTTGCGAACTACGTGCCAACGGCTATCAAACTTACGCCAAAAATCGTCGGTAAGAATAGATCGCTACCGATCAAACGTACAAAAAAGCCATGCGATCAATCAGCATGGCTTTTCTTTTTTGGCCTTACTTCAAGTCATGGTCATTGACTGCTTACTTCCATTCACCCAACCAAGCGCCAATAGCGTTTTCCATCATCGGTCGCGCAATTAAGAATCCTTGTCCTTCATCGCAATGCATCCGCAATAAAGCATCATAATGTGCTTGCGTCTCTATCCCTTCAGCGATCACTTTCAAGCCGAGTTTCTTGCCGAGTTGAGTGATCAATTCGGCGATTCTCGGTCCACCTTGACTATCAATCTGATTGACAAAGGCACGATCAATTTTCAGACGATCGACAGGGAGCTTATCGAGGTAACTGAGGGATGAGAAGCCTGTGCCGAAATCATCGATCGCAATCTGGATCCCTAAAGATTTCATCTTATCTAAAGTTTCTTCAAAATCCGCCGCACCACTCATGGTGACCGACTCAGTGATCTCCAATTCTAAGTAATGAGGATCAAGCCCACTATCCCGCAATGCACTCTCGACCAATTTCATAAAGTCTGGTTGGCGGAATTGAATCGCGGAGACATTGACGCCAATGCGGTCAAGCTTGTGTCCATCATCGAGCAGCTGCCGCATCGTGAAACAAGAAGTACGCAACACCCATGCACCAAGACTGATAATCAAACCAGAATGTTCCGCCAAGGGGATAAACTCGGTTGGCGAAATCATCTTTCCTTCGTCGGTGCGCCAACGTAGCAAAGCCTCAAATCCGACCACGCGGCGCGTGGCCAACTCAATTTGGGGCTGGTACATCAAGTAGAGTCGTTCTGCATCAAAAGCTTTGTGCAAATGCTGCATTAGCATCGCGCGCTCACGGATTTCCACGCCCATTTCGCGCGTAAAGATCGTATATGAACCACGCTGGAAACCCTTGGTACGTTTGAGGGCGATGCTGGCATCCTTCAAGACATCGGCACCCGTTTGCTGATTGTGATCGAGCGCGACGATCCCCATCGACATGGAAACATTGTGAGCCGTATCATCAATCACAAAGGGATCATGGAACAGCGCTTGTAAGGCCTCGGGCCGTAGGATTTTCTCATCACCCAGCAAGCCAAACACGTCACCACCAACACGAGCTAAGAAGACAGAACCGCCAAGACTTTGCTGCAGGCGATTTGCCACTGAGCGTAATAGGAGATCGCCATATCGATGTCCTAACACATCATTGATTTCCGCAAAATCATCAATGTCGATCAACACCACCGTTTGGCGTGCGATATCTTCATTGATGGCTTTACCAATTTGCTCGATGAACTTCAAGCGATTCGGCAACAATAACAACTGGTCGCGGAAAGCGTAATTCTTAAGTTGACTGACCAATCCTAGATTGTCTAGGCAAACCCCAATGTTGGCGCAAAATACTTCCAACAGTTGATGATCGATATCCGACAGGGCGTAAGGAAGTTCGATAAATGCTGCGATGGCACGTCTTCCTCGTCCCGAGAAATATAAGGTCATATTGTTTTCTTCAAACAATGATGACTTTTCGGTCAAAGCGCGACGTAGTGCATCGCGAATGATAGGGTTGTCGATCTCCTCAACCGGGCGATTCATAAGGTTCTTATAATGGCCCGCCGAGGCAATAACGCTGTAACGAAAGTTTCCATCAAACTGACCACTTTCGTCCGATTGGGCGCACAGCAGTCCTTCTGATGGCACGCCGCACAAGGCAGCGATTTGCGTGATCACACCTGATGCAAAACCTTGTATTCCGTCTTGCATCGAGAATGCCGCGCTTGAAGTAATAATTTGGTGTAGGCCGCGCCGACTCGCTTCTATCGTACGTAGTTGGTCATACGAACGAATAGCAGCTGTCAACGCGGTTAACAACTTCTTTCGAGTGAGCTCGTTCTTGGTTTTGTAATCGTTGATGTCGTAATCGCGAATCGCGTCTTCCTCAGGCGCATATCCGGGTTGTCCAGTGCGTAAGATAATGCGAGTGTCTCGCCATTTCAAATCATCACGAATAAATGCGACCAAGTCCAAACCGGCATGTTCGGTCTCCATCACGACATCGAGTAAGACGACCGCGATATCAGACTCCACCACAAAACGTTCGTGGGTCTCTGCTTTGGAATACGTGTGAATAAACTCGAGGCGGCGATTAAGGATTTTGACATCGAGTAGGGAAAATTCAGTCGCTCGATGAACGTCTTCGTCATCATCGACGATCGCTATTTTCCAAGTTCGCTGTGAAATATTCGCCAAAGACTGCGAATCAAGATCCTCTTCAATCAGGATCTCGTCATCGTCAAGATGATCTGACATGCCGCCCCCATTTCATGTGGAAACTCACGTCATTGCGAAGAGTAAAGCAGCAGCGCTGGCGCAGCGCGAAAAATAAAAACAATACCGTTCTACAACAAAGCCTACTCCATTACGCCAGCGTCTTATCTTGCAAATCTTGTGAGCTTTTTCTTTCAGTATATCGCAAGGTAATTGCTTCGCAACAATTTATCAGCGGGAATCGAAGAAGCATATCGAGAAGACAAGCACGGTAAGCAACACTCGCCGTCGAATTAGGAATAGCGTCGCCACGCCTCCCACCCGAGACCCGTACCAATACTGCCAAAAGCATCGCCTTGGACCTGTTTCGCCTGCGGAAAAAGTGTTGCCAATTTCTGACGCAAACCTTGAACGCCGCTCGCTCCACCCGTGAAATAGATCGTATCAATTTGACTAGCTTGCACAAGCGCTAATGCAAGGCAAGCTTCGACCGAAGCGACGATTTGCGACACCAAATGGTGCAATGCCTGCGCGAGCTCGCCCTCTTGAATAATGCGTTGCAAATGATCCCGCTGTTCATTGGGGAGAATAAGTCGGTCCAAACTCACGTGGGTTTCGGTGTGTGTACTTAAATCGATTTTGGCGGTTTCAGCCTGCATCGCTAACCAATGTCCATCGCGCCTCTCAATCAAGCGCAATAAACGCTGGCACGCCAAACGTAAGTCTGGCGTATCAATGTCATGCTGAAGATCTTGTAGTTCGCGAATGACCTTCTGCGAATACACTTGATTAATGGTGTGCCAGGTCGACAAGCTGAAGTAATTTGTATTCGGCATATCACCACCATTGGCGAGCTTGCCTCCATAACCCAGAACCGGCATCAAACAGGAAAGGCTGAGTGCCTTGTCAAAATCCGTTCCGCCAATGTGTACGCCGGTATTGCTGAGCACATCGTCTTTACGTTCTAAGCGATGATGTCCTTGCGGCGATAAACGTACTACAGAAAAATCTGATGTTCCGCCGCCGATATCCACCACTAACACCAATTCTTCGCTTTGCAGGCGCGACTCATAATCGAGCGCGGCAGCAATCGGCTCAAATTGAAAACTCAATTCTTTGAATCCACACGCCATCGCTGCTGCTTGCAAGCTATCTTGTGCCGCCTGATCGGCTTTCGCATCATCATCGACAAAATGCACAGGACGACCTAACACTGCGTATTCGAAGACTTGCTGTAGATTTTTTTGCGCACGTAACTTCAGCTGCATAAGGTACTGTTGCAGAAGATCCTTATAGGCCAAGCGCCGGCCCATCACTTCAGTATGTCCCTCAAATAGTGCGGTACCCAATAAGCTTTTCATAGAGCGCATCAAACGCCCTTCGTAGCCATCCAAGTAATCCGTCAAAGCGGCCCGTCCAACACTCATCTCGTCCAGATCTGCATTGAAGAAAATCACGGAAGGTAGCGTGTGTTTGTCTTCTTCCAGTTGAGCTAAACGGACCGTTTGATCACGATAAGCTGCGACCGTTGAGTTTGAAGTTCCGAAGTCAATTCCACACGCATTTTGCATCTTGCACCTAAGCTTTCTCGCGTTCAAACGAGCGATCATTTAAAGAAGGGCGAGATCTTACGCGATCTCCTTCGGAAGAGCGATGCCAACAAACCAAAAGTCCACTTTATTTTGTCACTCTCAGCATTCTTTCACTCCCACGGATGACGGAACAACAAGGGCGCTGGCTCAACGCGCTCTGCATTAGCCTAGGAAAATGACCCCAGCATGACGATTCGACTAATTTGCCCTAGCTCAAATCAAAAATGATTGGCACCCGATGCAATTTGCCATTTTCGGCTATGCTTATGCGTCTAATGCAAACTTTGGCAATTTGTTTCCGATCGATTCGAATTGCATTGCTATACCCAACTAAAGGATGTTGACTTGAATAACACTCATAGCGCCACTGCAGAAGTGCGCCGACAACTGATCAGCTCCCCTCAAAACCTCGCCTTACTGGGGCGAGGCTTACGCGGTATCGAACGTGAAACCTTGCGCGTTGACGCTCAGGGCCAACTCAAGCTAACGCCCCACCCACTGGCACTTGGTTCGGCACTCACACATCCTTATATTACGACGGATTATTCGGAATCTCTGTTGGAATTCATTACTCCAGCGAAGCACGACATTGCAGAAGCCTTACAAGATCTCGATCACATCCATCGTTTTGCTTACACCAAGCTGGGCGACGAAATGTTGTGGAATCAGTCCATGCCCTGCGAATTACCCGAAGAAGCACAAATCCCGATTGCCTGGTACGGTCAGTCCCACATCGGCATGATCAAACATGTGTACCGTCGCGGCCTCGCACTGCGGTATGGCAAAAGCATGCAATGCATTGCGGGTATCCACTATAACTATTCTTTGTCAGAAGACTTGTGGAAGCTCTTCAAACAACAAGATGGCGCTAGCACCAGTGACAAAGATTATCAGTCCGAAAGCTACATTGCACTGATTCGTAACTTTCATCGTTACAGTTGGCTTTTGATGTATTTGTTTGGCGCCTCCCCTGCTCTGTCCAAGAGTTTTCTGCGTGGACGTCAGCATCAATTAGAAACCCTCTCTGCTGACACTTTGTATTTGCCATACGCCACCAGTCTTCGTATGAGTGATCTCGGCTATCAAAACAATGTGCAAGATGGTCTGGTACCTCCTTACAACAATTTGATGGAGTACATGCGTAGTCTCTCACGGGCGGTACGCAAACCGCACCCACCTTACGAACAACTGGGGGTGAAGAAAGACGGTGAGTGGGTGCAAATCAATGCCAATGTGCTGCAAATCGAAAACGAGTTTTACGCGACCATCCGCCCAAAACGCGTGATCAATAGCGGCGAACGTCCTGTCGAAGCTTTGTGCGCACGCGGGGTCCAATACATTGAAGTTCGTTGTATGGATGTCGATCCGTTTGAAAATCTTGGTATTAGCCTAGAGACCGCACGCTTCCTTGATGCTTTCTTACTGTTTTGCGCGATTGAAGACAGCCCCTTGACCAACAACGAGGAAGGGCAAGAAAACCTCAACAACTTCGCCAACACCGTGAAATACGGTCGCAAGCCAGGTTTATCTTTATCGAAGCATGGTCAGGCGATTGAATTGAAACAATGGGGCATAGAACTGATCGAACGTATTCGCCCTTACGCCGATTTGCTTGACACCCAAGCGCAGAACGCGCAACACCGTGATAGCCTAGAACAACAGTTGGCCAAGCTAAACGATGCATCTTTGACGCCATCGGCAAAAGTCTTGCTGGCGATTGAGGTAACGGGTAACTCGTACCCTCGTTTTGCGCTCGAGCAAAGCATGAAGATTGCACAAACCTTGAGAGATCAAGCGCCGTCGGATGAAGTGATAGCGAACTACGAAAAGCTTGCGCAAACATCGTTGCAAGAGCAAGCGCGCATGGAAGCAACACAAGTTGGTTCATTTGACGATTTTATCGAAAACTATCGTTCCCGTACCTCCAGCCAAATTTGTTGCGACGAAGCAAACTAAGCAAATCCAAAAATGATTGCCCTCATACACCATCAGTGTGAGGGCGATACCTCCTTCATCTCCCTGCCGATTTTAAGCCTCGATTGATTTTAGCTTCGCTGTCGTTGCCGTGATCAATTCCGCTAGCCTACACCGCTCTCCCCCACTCAAACTTGATCCAATACCAGTCGCATATGAAGGCTAAGGTCACTGAAAGATCTACCCCACTCATTTACACGGACTAGCGAATACCTGTTAGCGAAGTTTGATATCGAAGAAATAATATTTTTTCAACACATACCTTATGGTCTACTTTTCCTTAAAAACTGGGGAGCCTTGTTGTTTCGTGGACTTAAATTGATCTAAATTAAACAAAACTAAAATACACTTACGCCTATCGTCACAGGATTGGCGACAGGGCGCGCATTCCATACCGAAACTACGGGTACTGCGGCACCCTTCCTCAATCTATGAGCGCACCCAGTTAGGGCAAAATTTCTCGCAATCCCCTGCAGAAACTTGCCGACAACCGCCATTTTCAAATTCTGTTTCAACCGAAGCTTTCCGAGCGATCGGTGTTGATAGATTCGAGTCCATTATGAAAACGCTTCCGACTACAACGACATTTTCACATCGCCATCTCTGCTTATCGATCTGGCTAATGAGCAAGCTGTATGACTATGTAATCCATAAGCGGCGTCGCGCATGGAATGCATTCTTGCTGTGCTTCGCTTCCAGCATTGCTGTTGCCGCGGTCGTTAATGATACGTCACTGCCCCCAGATACCATCATTAATGTCAGCGCACAGCAAGGCGTGAATTTTAGTCAGAGCTTTAAAGGTATAGGGACAACCGACAATATCTACACCTTGACCGAGGCCCTGCCCGCAGGGCTTACCGCAACCACCGTTCCTGGTGCGCCGCCGTCATCTAGCAATCATTCACTGGTGATTTCTGGAACACCGACTGTCGCAGGCACCTTTCTCATCCCAGTGCGGATTACCGCGACTAGTGCATCCACTGACACCGCTGGCGGTGTATTTACTTACTCGACTTCGATCAATTTTACGATCAGTGCGGGCCCACCGACGGTGCAAAACCAAAGCGTTAACATCAGCCAAGACAGTACCAGCAACACGATCTCGCTCACTACTACGGGCGATATCTATCAAATACAAATCGCCTCGGCCCCAACGCATGGCGCAGCGACGACCAGCGGAACCGATCTCATCTACACCCCGACTGCGGGCTATTACGGAAGCGACAGCATTTCCGTGCTAGCTATCGGTCCCACTGGTACGTCGGCTGTCGCCACCATCAGCATTAATGTACAAGCGACCGCCCCATCCATCGTGGTGTCGCCGGTTTCAGTATTTGCCAACACAAGCAATAACATTATCGCCCTCACCCTCACCGGCGTCGTCAATAATTTGGTGCTCGAGACAGCGCCAGCACACGGCACGGCAAGCATCAGCGGTACACAAGTTCTCTACACGCCGACCGTAGGATATGTTGGCAACGATAGCCTGACCTTAAAAGCCCAAGGCCCCGGTGGTGATTCACGTTCAACACCCGTGGCGATCACCGTCAATGCCCCACCTCCGGTGAGTGTGGATTATGCGGTCACAGTCAGCGCCAACTCGAACAGCAACACCATCCATCCACCAATTACGGGCACCTATACGTCCTTGGCCGTTGATTCAGGACCATCAAACGGCTCCGTGGTGGTTTCGGGAAAAGATCTAATATATACACCAACACCGGGCTTTAGCGGCTCAGATAGCATCAAGTTCAAAGCCATCGCCACCGCGAGCAATTCAAACGTTTCAACTCTGAGCATTACGGTCTTGCCACCCGCGCCAAGTATCACTGGCACCAGCGTCACGGTTCCAGGGAACTCAAGTAATTTCATTATCAATTCCACCGTGACCGGACTTGCCACCAGTTTAACCATCGCTAGCCCAAGTTCACATGGCACTGTCACCGTGAGTGGGATGCATTTTGAATACACACCAAATGCTTCCTATGCGGGCTCTGATTCATTCACTGCTTATGCCAGCGGTCCGGGTGGAAACTCCAGCACGGTCACGTTTAGTGTCACCGTTCAGCCGATTGCGCCCAGCACGAGCAATATGTCACTGACGGTCGCCGCAAATTCCAGCAACAACTTAGTCGTGATTCCTATCGTCGGAGTCGCAAGCTCAAGTACAGTCAGTATCGCGCCTTCACATGGAACGGTCGCAGGTTCAGGACTCAATTTCAGTTACACACCGAATGCCGGCTATGACGGCAATGATAGCTTTTCATATATCGTCGTCGGTCCTGGTGGTAGCTCAGCCGCGGCGACCGCTAGCATTGTTGTACTTCCACCCGCTCCAACTGCCAGCAACTCCGCGCTGACGGTTGCAGGCAACAGTGTCGATAATCCGGTCAATCTCAGTACCAACGGCAATGTCACCGGCATCACCATCGTGACCGCACCAAGTCATGGTTCAGCCCGGGTCAGCGGCACCAATGTGTTTTACACGCCAAGCGCCGCATACAGTGGAAGCGATTCATTAATGTATGTTGCCACCGGACCAGGTGGCAGCTCGTCCAACGCGAGCGTCTCCATCACGGTGCAAGCAATTCCACCAAGTATGAGCGGTGCCAGCCTGAATGTGCCAGGCAATAGTTCAAATTTTGAGATCACCCCAAGCATCACGGGCAATGCAACGGGATTGACCGTGGTCAGCGCACCGACACATGGCACTGTGACTACCAGCGGTTTGCAATTCCAATATACCCCGACCAGCAATTACTCTGGAGCTGATTTCTTCACTGCCTACGCACGTGGTCCCGGTGGAAACTCGAGCACCGTGACGTTTAGTTTGACGGTCCTGCCGATCGCCCCGAGCACCAGCAATACCTCGGTAACGGTAATCGCCAATTCGACGAATAATGCCATTACGATTCCGGTGGTAGGCAGTGCGACTGGCATCACAATTAGCACCGCAGCATTGCACGGTACGGTGCAAGTATCGGGGCTGAGCCTGACATATACGCCGACCACCGGCTATGACGGAAACGATAGTTTCAGCTATTACCTTGTCGGCCCTGGCGGGAACTCAAATACAGCAAGCGCGAGTATCACCGTGCAGGCTTTACCACCGGTCGCAAGTAACTCCAGTTTCAATGTGGCCTATAACAGTAACGACAATCAAGTGCCACTTTCGGTGACGGGTAACTTCGCCAGCGTCAACCTCATTAGCGCACCAAGCCACGGCTATCTCAGAGTAAGTGGCGCATCAGTTTTTTACACCCCTACCGTTGAATTTAGCGGCAACGATAGCTTTACCTATACTGCAACGGGTCCAGGTGGCACTTCAAGTCAAGCAGCCAGTGTCTCCCTCACGGTCGCGACACCTGCACTGACGATGAATGGTGCCACCGTCAGTGTGCCGGGGAACGCCAGTAATTTTGTAATCACCCCCACCATTATCGGTAACCCAAATGGTTTAAGCATTGTCACGCCAGCAGCGCATGGTACTGTCATCAGCAATGGGCTACACTTCGAATACACACCTACCGCCAATTACTCTGGAAGCGATTCGTTCACAGCCTATGCTCGCAGCCTCGGCGGCAACTCGAGCACGGTCACTTTTAACATCACGGTTCAACCGAGTGCACCCAGCACCAGCAATACTTCAGCGGCTGTGCTCGTTAATTCGACTAATAATGCAATTACGATTCCAGTCGTAGGAAATGCGACTAGCCTCAGTATTACAGGTGCGCCATTGCATGGCACTGTACAAGTATCGGGGCTCACCGCAAGCTACACACCAAGCGCCGGCTATGTTGGCAACGATAGTTTCAGTTATAGCTTGGTTGGTCCTGGCGGCAACTCGAATACAGCTAGTGCAAGCATCGTTGTTCAACCCTTGTTGCCGACTGCAAGCAACTCGTCACTCACTGTGGCGAGCAATAGCTCAGAGAATTCTGTCGTACTGACTACCGGCGGCCAAGTTACGGGTTTGAATATTATCAGTGCCCCGACGCACGGATCACTCCGAGTCAGTGGCACCAGTGTGTTCTACACACCAGCCGTCGACTTCTACGGTGTTGATAGTTTCAGCTATATTGCGACAGGCCCAGCAGGCAATTCAAACAATGCGGCAGTTTCCATCAACGTTGTTGCCGCAGCGCCTAGCATCAGCGCATCAAGTATCACGGTGGCAACCAATAGCAACGGCAATTTAATCACACCGAACATCACGGGTCGTGCTGACAGTATCAGCATCATCAATCCACCAGCACATGGCAGCGCGCAGGTCATCGGCCTCAAGTTAAGCTATACACCGACAGCCGCTTACAGTGGCTCAGACCAGATCGTTTTCCAAGCTCAAGGTCCCGGCGGCGATTCGGGGGTTGCGACGATCAGCATTACCGTGCAAGCCGGAGTGATTATTGTTCAAAACTTGCAGTTCAATGTTGCTGCGAATAGTTCCGCCAACACCTTAACACCATTGATTTCCGGAGCGGCCAATCAATTGGCAATTCAAACTGCGCCGACGCATGGTAGCGCAATCGTCAATGGATTGAGCGTACTCTACACGCCTAGCACCAACTATGTCGGCACCGACAACATCACAATTAGTGTTTCTGGGTCTGGTTTACAACCAACCACGGCAACCCTGGTCGTGAATGTCACAGCGCCTGCGCCGACGATTGCCGTTGCTGATACCCAAATCTTAGCTAACACCGCCAATGTCAGCTTGACACCGCAGTTGACGGGATTAGTCGACAGCTTGCTGATCGTGACACCACCCAATCACGGTAGCGCCAGCGTCAATGGTTTAACCCTGAGTTACACCCCAAACGCGAACTACGTGGGACTTGATAACTTCGTAGTGATTGCCAAAGGCCTAGGGGGTAACTCAGCACCAGCCACGGTGCAAATCAAAGTCAACGAGCTACCACCGGTGGTCAATAACGACAGTTTGAACGTGGTGGCGAATAGCGCAACCAATGCCTACACACCGAAGGTGACTGGTGCGGCTTCGAGCATCAGTATCAGTAAGCAGCCAACTCATGGTAGCGTGAGTGTCAATGGCATGGCAGTGAACTATATTCCAAGTCCCGGCTACGTCGGTCCAGACTCATTCAGCGTGGTTGCAAATGGCGCCGGTGGTACATCAACGCCAGCCGATATTTCGATCAACGTGCAAGCGCTCGCGGGTATTACAGAAGCACTCAATGTCGCAACCAATGAAACTGGCACAGCGACGTTCACCACCATCGCAGGCGCAAGCGCTTACGTAATTTCGACACCACCACAGCACGGCACGGCCAACATTCAAGCTAATCAGTTGCGCTATACACCAAGCACTAATTACGTCGGCAATGATGTCGTGCGTATCACCGTCAATGGTAGTAATGGTGCGCTCACTTCGATCACCTACAACATCGCAGTAGTCGCGACAGCACCTACAACACGCGCACTCAGCTTACAAGTCGAAAGTGGTAGAACCGTACAGATTGATCTTGCCACTGCGGTAAGCGGCCCCGTTTATAGTGGCCTCACTCTCAAAATCGTGACACCACCAAGTCATGGAACAGCGAGCTTGAACGGAAGCACCTTGAGCTACACGGCCAACAGTAGCTATGCCGGCAGCGACCAGCTGCAATTTACCGCCAGCACCATCGGCGGCACGTCGAATCTGGCGAACTTGAGTATCGCCATCACTGCGCGACCTGATCCAAGCCAAGATAAAGGCGTGCTTGCACTTGCCAACGCGACCAGTGCCATTGTTCGTCACTTTGAACAAATCCAAATCGAGCAATTCAATGGCCGTTTAATTGAGCTACAGTCGCAATATCGTAGTCGCAGCGAAATCACCGGCAAGCAAGAAAAAGACTGTGGACCAATCGCAATGTGGCTCTCAGGACTCAATAGTTATGGCTCCTATCGTACCCGCGATGGCAGCCACTACACCACCATGGCTTACAGTGCGGGTGGTGACCGTTGCTTTGCTTCTGGTAAAGTCACTGGGGGCTTCGGTTTAGGCTATGCACGCGATCATGCTGAGATCGCTCCTAGCGGCATTAATCTGACCTCGTCCGCCAATACTGCAGCGGGCTATATGAATGCCAATATCTTCCCCAAAGGACGCATTGGCTTTGTCGCCGGAACGAATCAAATTAATACGGGCTACCAACGTTTCGAACCCAATTCGAATGCCATCGCTTATGGTCAATGGAATGGCACACAAACCTTCTCTTCAAGCTCGGTCAGCAACGACTTTGACTTCGGCGTGATCGTTTTCTCTCCGTTTGTACGCTTTGATTTATCCAATATGAGCTTGGATCCTTACTCTGAAACTGGAGCCTCAAAGTACAACTTGCACTATCACGCACAGTCAATGAAGAGCCGTCGTAGTACGGTGGGCTTTAACAGCGAAATGAGTATTGAAACAGCGTGGGGTAAATTGGTACCACGCCTTCGTGCAGAATTCCAACGTGACTCTGCACGCCGCGATACCTTAAAGACAAACTATGTCGATTTCCCCGATGCGGTGTATTTGATTCCAGCAAGCGATTCCGATCGACGCGCCACGCTCATGATGATTGGCGCTGATATGTATTGGAGCAATGGCATAGTCACCATCCTCAACTTCAACCATACCAGTGCCAATCAGGGTAGCAAGAATAATCGCATTAGTTTGCGGTTCTCCTATCAATTCTAAAGTTTCACTACTACCAAATAAAAAAAGCTGAGAGTGATCTCAGCTTTTTTTGTTGGTGTTGCAGGGCTTTAGTCACGTTCAAACAAATTGCCCAAGCCTCCCAAAACAGAACCTTGCTCGGCACCTTGTCCACTACCAATCTTCGAGGCGCCAACGATGCGATTCGCCATACGTCCCAATGGCAGCGATTGCAACCACACCTTACCTGGGCCACGCAGCGTCGTGAAGAAAATACCTTCACCACCAAACAATGCGGTCTTCACGCCACCAACGAATTGAATGTCAAAATCGACATCGGCTGTGAAGGCGACTACGCATCCTGTGTCCACACGCAGCGTTTCACCGGGCTGCAAAACACGCTCTTTCAAGGCACCACCAGCGTGAATGAATGCGAGACCATCGCCTTCCAGTTTTTGCAGGATGAAACCTTCACCGCCAAAGAAACCGGCACCCAAACGTTTCTGGAAAGCGATCCCCAAGGACACACCTTTTGCGGCACACAAGAAAGCATCTTTCTGACACAACAAAGTGCCGCCCAACTGATCCAACTTTACCGGAATGATACGGCCAGGATAGGGGGCGCCGAATGCTACTTTACGCTTACCCGAACCTTGATTTGAATACACAGTGGTGAACAATGATTCACCGGTCAACAAACGCTTACCCGCCCCCAACAAAGAACCCATGAAGCCGCTATTCGATGCGGATCCATCACCAAAAATGGTCTCCATACGGATTTGATCTTCCATATAAAACATGGAACCTGCCTCGCCAACCACCGCTTCATTGGGGTCGAGTTCCACCTCGACATATTGCATATCGTCGCCAAAGATTTGATAGTCAATTACATCCATTGCCATGATTGTGTCCTTTTAGAAAATTGTCGAATGACGTACAACGAGCGCACCATTGTAACGATCTCAGCAACAAGCACAAGCAGCAAACAGCGGTAAAAATAATTAACGCTTACCGCCGTAAGAACGCAAGGAACTGCGCGCGGCGTGCCATCACGGGTTTCTCAACCACATGCCAAGAGAACATCGCGCATAGTAAAGTCAGTGCACTGGCCAAGATGAATAGGTGGTGAACCGAGCTATCAGGTAAGAGATGAATCACAGTTTGTTGAAGCGGGAAGGCATAAATGTAGACGCCGTAAGAATAATCACCGAGCTTGTTATACAGCCTGAGTTTACCAGCAAACAGATAGGCAAACCCCAGAACCAGATACGGTAAAACAGCGCAATACACCCAAGAGAAAATGGTCTGATCGACCGATAAAGCAGCGGCAGAAATCACCACAAGTGAGACGAAAACAGAAAGATGCAGGGGAATTTTCTGGCGCAGTAAATAGCACAAGCAACCGCAAAAAAACATCCAGCTCAAATGCAAAAATTGAGATTTGACGAATAGTCCACTATGCATGGCGATCCAATAAGTTCCATACCAGGCCACCGCAGTCATCAATACCGCGAAAGGCCAGCGCATAGAACGATGACAGAGGCGACACACCATCCAGCAAATCAGAAGCAAGATGTACATCGTGATTTCATACACCATGCTCCACAAAGAACCATTCACTACACCTGCAAAAGGATTGGTTTCGAATACACCCGGCAGATAAAAATCAATGCCGGTCATCAGAGTCGCAGATTTCCAAAAGTGACGAAGTGTACTTGGATCGTGGAAGTATTCCGCATTGCTAGTAAGGCTGGCGCCGAGCACAAACACCACTAAAATCAACATCACCCACAAAGCTGGAAAGATACGGAAGCAGCGCGCTACCAGATAGTCGAGCACACTTTGTCGCTGAAAAAGGCTGGCTCCAACCAAGAAACCACTACTGACGAAGAAGATGTCAACCGCGATAGAACCGAGACTGATCCCCAACGTTGCCCCTAAGGGTTCTGGCAGACGCAAGAGTGCATAGCAATGACCATACAGGACAGCCATTGCCGCCATCATCCGCAATAGATTGAAGTTATTGTCTTTACCGCACTGAGGTGCACAATAGTCGGCAAGACGAGGCCAAGCGCGTATCGTACTCAACATAGGGCGCAAGCTCTCAGTGCCAAGTATGGCGATTTGCTGTGAGCTCGACTCTGCATGCGCACTTAAACTTCACGTACTTACTTCTTACGCTTGACGTTTGGCGGCGATCGCATTTCCAGCACGACTGACCGCTTTGCGGCCCAAATGCTGAGAAATAAACTGCCCTGCATCGACTACTTGATCAAGATCGATACCTGTCTCAACACCCAAGCCCTGCATCATGAACAACACGTCCTCGGTCGATACATTGCCGGTCGCACCTTTCGCATAAGGGCAACCACCCAAGCCAGCCACAGAAGAATGGAAAATGCCCACACCAACTTCCATGGCCGCATAAATATTCGCCAAGGCTTGGCCGTAGGTGTCGTGGAAATGTCCGGAGATTCGTTCGACAGGGAACTCTTGTGTAACACGATGCATCACCGCTTGTACATGACGCGGCGTACCGACACCAATGGTGTCAGCGATATCAATTTCGTCGCAACCCAGATCACGCATAAGTTTGACCACATCAGCGACTTGCTCAGGCGTTACCTCACCTTGATACGGGCACCCAAACGAGCAACTAATACTGCCACGCAAACGAATGCCATGTTGTTTCGCTGCCGCTGCCACATCGCGAAAACGCTCTATCGATTCGGCGATCGAACAATTAATATTTTTTTGCGCGAAGGCTTCGGATGCCGAGCTAAAGATCACGACTTCATCAGCGCCAGCCGCTAAAGCCGCTTCAAAGCCTTTCATATTCGGCGTCAACGCTGAATAAACGACGCCTGCTTTGCGCGTAATGCCGGCCATGACTTCCGTCGAGGTCGCCATCTGCGGTACCCACTTCGGCGACACAAAAGAAGCAGCTTCAATGTTCACGAAGCCGGCCTTCGTCAAACGATCGACGAGTTCAATTTTGACTTCTGCTGGAATCGTCTCTTTTTCATTTTGCAAGCCATCACGTGGACCGACTTCGACAATCTTCACGCGCGAAGGTAGGTTCACTTGTTTCGCTAATACGACCATTTCAATATCCTTTCAACTGGTCAACTAAGCCAGCAACGGTTTCACCACGCTCGAGCGCAGCGATTTTTCCTGCAATTTGTTTGGCACTCTCGTCCCGCACCGTCAACGCTGAAATATGCGGCGTGATATGGATCCGCTTTTCGGACCAGAATGGATGGGCGAGCGGTAGCGGTTCTTCGCGGAATACGTCAAGCGTCGCCCCTGCGATATGACCGTTTTGAATCAGCTTCAATAAATCGGCATCAACGATATGCGCGCCGCGGGCGACGTTAATCACGTAAGCGCCCTGCTTCAATTGCGACAGCTTGCTTTCATCGAGCAAGTTTTCGGTCTCCGTGGTCAGCGGCAAAATAAGCACCAACACTTTGGTCTGCTGCAAAAAGGAATCCAAGCCAGCATCCCCATGAAAGCATTGCACACCATCGATCTGCTTCGGCGACCGACTCCAGCCTAACAAAGGAAAATCAAAGACTTTCAAGCCATCAAGAATACGGTTTCCCAAGGCCCCCAATCCCAACACGCCGATACTGAAATCCTCTTTACGATGCTGCGGTAAAGGACGCCACTGCTGTTGATTTTGCAGCATCTCATATTCATCGAAACGGCGGAAATGCCGTAACACCGCATGGCTCACATACTCTGCCATTTGCACACCCATACCGGCATCGTCGACGCGAATCAAAGGCACGCCAGCAGGCAAGGCATCGCCTAATTGCAAGATCGCATCAACACCAGCGCCTAGGTTGAAGATTGCTTTCAAATCTGTACGTCCACGCAACATGGCGGCAGGTGGTTTCCACACCAAGGCATAATCGGCTGGCGCATCATCACCATCTTCCCAGATACGAATCTGCGCATCAGGAAGATAAGCCCGAAAAGCCTTCAACCAGACTTCAGGATCAGCACCGCTTGCGTAATAGATGATGTTCATTTTTTCCAATTGATCAATTTCGAATGTTGGAAGCTTTTGGTTTTAACCGTAGAAGCCTACGTGACACTAATCGGTGACCCTAGCATAAATCATTTCAAGAACGGACTCTGTTTCGGACAACATTTGATTATTCCAAAATCGCAGAACCTCGATACCTTGCAGTGCTAAGAATTGATCGCGGCTTTTGTCATAAGCTTGCTGTTCACTATGTTGGCCGCCATCCAATTCAATCGCTAAGCTCTTCTCGATACAATAAAAGTCAAGGATGTATCGCCCAACCGGATGTTGCCTCCGAAACTTAGCACCAGCCATTCTCCGATTTCTCAGCAAATACCAAAGCAATTGCTCGGCATCTGGCATATTTTGACGCATTTCTCGCGCGTACTGCTTGAGATCGTCAGGAACTTTGCTCGGGTAATGTGGATTGAACACCGTCATGTTGTTATGCGCTTTAATCCCCTTCTCCCGCGAGCGGGAGAAGGGTTAGGGATGAGGGTGGTCGTTCAACGACGTGCATCATGCTACGCCCATGTCTCAAATACCTAGATATCAAAATATTCAACAATCGCTGAACCTCCCTCACCCCCGCCCCTCTCCCGCCAGCGGGCGAGGGGAGTTAAATCACTGTTAAAGAATCACTGCTTAAAATTCAACAAAGGCGCACCTTCTGTCACCTGATCACCAACCGTATACAAAACTTCTTCAACGACGCCATCATGAGGTGCAGAGATGGTGTGTTCCATCTTCATCGCTTCCATAATCAACAGCGCCTCACCCTTCTTCACTTCTTGGCCGTTTTTCGCAATCACCGCGACAATCTTGCCGGGCATTGGTGCGGTCAAACGTCCACCCTCTGCTTCGTTTTCGCCAGCGTGCGCCATGACGTCAACGTAGTGCAAAACCGTGTGATGACCTTGTGTGAAGACATGGAACTGTTCCCCATCGCGCACCACAGTGCCGCGCATAGTTTGCTCGCCCATGGCCAAGACCAATTCGTTCGCGGCCTGCGACACCAAACGCACTTGTGTCGACGCGCCGTTCGCCGCCATGGTCCAGCCATCTTGTCCATAGGTGACAGAGAGTGAATGAGTGCCCTGCTCTTCTTCAAACTGCAAACCACGTTGCAACTGCGAGTTCATACGCCAGCCGGTGCTGCTCTGCCATGGATCGTTACCGACTTGTTTTTCGCTGGCGATCAATGCCACCGCCGCGAATGCCAAGGTTGATAGGTTCGCCGGCGCGACAGCAGGAAACAATGCGCCATGATGGCGCTCGATCAAACCGGTATCTAAATCGGCGTTAGAGAAGGCTTCACCTTGGACCAAACGCGAGAGGAAACCGATGTTCGAGTTCAAGCCCACAATCTGATATTGCGCCAATGCTTGTGCCATGCGCGCCAAGGCTTCTTTTCTATCCTTGCCCCACACAATCATCTTAGCAATCATAGGATCGTAGAAAGGCGAAATCGTATCGCCTTCACGCACCCCAGAATCGATACGGAAGGCGGCAGGCTCGTTGCTGCCACCGAGTTCGAAGTTAACCGCCTCTGGCGTACGCATATGGCGCAGCGTGCCGATCGAAGGGAGGAAGCCCTTCTCTGGATTCTCCGCATACACACGTGCTTCGATCGCATGACCATGAATGCGCAATTGATCTTGTTGCAGCGGTAGCTTTTCACCAGCGGCAACACGCAATTGCCATTCAACCAAATCGGTGCCGGTAATCATTTCTGTGACAGGATGTTCCACCTGCAGACGTGTGTTCATTTCCATAAAGTAGAATGAACCATCTTGGTTGGCGATGAATTCCACCGTACCTGCGCCAACATAGCCAACTGCTTTCGCTGCTGCCACGGCAGCTTCACCCATCGCTGCACGACGTTCTGCCGTCATGCCTGGCGCTGGTGCTTCTTCCAATACTTTTTGATGACGACGTTGTACCGAGCAATCGCGTTCAAACAAATACACGCAATTGCCATGGGTGTCAGCAAACACTTGGATTTCGATATGGCGTGGACGTTGCAAATACTTTTCGGCGAGAACTTTATCGTCACCAAACGAATTGATCGCCTCGCGTTTGCACGATGCCAAACCGTCTTTGAAGTCGGCCGCTTTTTCGATCACGCGCATGCCTTTGCCACCACCACCGGCACTGGCTTTCAGCAACACAGGATAGCCGATGCGATCCGCCTCGCCTTGCAAGAAATCTGAGTCTTGGTTGTCACCATGATAGCCAGGCACCAAAGGCACCTTAGCTTTTTCCATCAAAGACTTCGCTGCGGACTTGCTACCCATCGCCTCAATCGCAGAAGCTGGTGGGCCGATAAAAGCGATACCCGCTTTCGCGCAAGCATTCGCGAACTCACTATTCTCAGACAAAAAACCATAGCCAGGATGGATCGCTTGCGCACCCGTTGCCAACGCCACCTCGATAATTTTCTCGGCACGTAAATAACTTTCCTTGGCCGGTGCCGGACCAATCAAGACCGCTTCATCACACACCGCCACGTGTTTGGCATTCGCATCGGCTTCGGAATACACCGCCACCGTTTTGATACCCATACGACGCGCAGTCGCAGCAACACGGCAAGCAATTTCGCCACGATTGGCGATGAGGATTTTGCTAAACATGATTTTTATCTTTCGAAAATTTTTAAAAACTTAAACCTCTCAACACTGAGACACTGAGGCACAGAGAAGAGCATGAGAAAAGCAAAAATTCATATGCACAGTTCAATACAACATCCTAAAAACTAGAATTTCTCGGTCTTTCCTCTGTGTCTCTGTGCCTCTGTGTTGAGAGGTTTTCAATCAAACATTAACTACAACCACCAGCCTTCTTCTCTACTACACCACGCGTCTTCAAACCTAATTTTTCCAACAAGGCTTTGTCGTCTTCTGCTTCTGGATTTTCTGTAGTCAGCAATTTATCGCCGTAGAAAATCGAATTCGCGCCAGCGAGGAAGCACATGGCTTGCACTGCTTCGCCCATTTGACGACGTCCTGCCGACAAACGTACACGGGCTTTCGGCATCGTGATACGCGCTACCGCGATGGTGCGTACGAATTCCAAAGGATCGAGTGGGTCGAGGCCATGCAAAGGTGTGCCTTCGACTTGCACTAAATGATTCACAGGCACGGATTCTGGATAAGGATTCAAGTTCGCCAATTGCGAAATCAAACCAGCACGTTGACGACGACTTTCACCCATGCCGATGATACCGCCGCAACACACTTTCAAACCTGCGGTGCGCACATGTCCCAAAGTATCCAAACGATCTTGATAATCGCGTGTTGAAATCACGTTGTTGTAGAACTCTGGTGCAGTATCGAGATTGTGGTTGTAGTAATCCAAACCGGCTGCTGCCAATCGCTGTGCTTGCTCTTCCTTCAGCATGCCCAAGGTGGCACAGGTTTCTAAGCCCATGGCTTTGACTTCGCGCACCATGGTTTCAACTTTTTCCATGTCTCTATCTTTCGGCGAACGCCATGCTGCGCCCATACAGAAACGCGTTGCACCGTTTTCGCGTGCCGCTTTGGCCGCTTCCAACACATCGCGCACATCCATCAACTTCTTCGCTTCGACGCCCGTATCGTAGCGCGCCGCTTGTGGGCAATAGCCGCAATCCTCTTCACATCCGCCGGTCTTAATCGACAACAAGGTCGCGAGTTCAACATCACCGTTCGGAAAATTCTCTCGATGGATCTGTTGAGCCTTAAACAGAAGGTCATTGAATGGCAACTCAAACAGCGCCATTACTTCATCAACTGGCCAAGTTTCAGCCGTGATGGTTTTCACCGGCGCTTGAAATTGCAATGGTGCGCTAGTGGCGGTGTCGTTTTTCACTGTTTGTTCCATCTTCTTTTCCTTACTGTTATTACGCGATAACTACTGAATTACTTCAAACTTATTTCATACTTACGAGGTACACACACTACAAACTACGATGACTCGCCTCGCAAAAGTTCAAGTCTTAAATGTTGATGTGCATGGTCGAGCGCATCAGCCGCAAGGCGTGGCATCACGCCTAAACAGGGAGCCCCAATGCGCTGTGCGATCGCTTGCACGTTTTCATCAAAAAACCGCATGTCGCTATCAACCGTATTCGCGACCCAAGCTGCAAGTTTCAGACCACTCGCCCGTATGGCTTGTGCGGTTAACAAAGCATGATTGATACATCCCAAACGCATGCCCACGACGAGAATGACGGGCAAGCCTAAACGCTGCGCTAAATCGACCGTACTCGTCTGATCATCGAGCGGCACGCAAAATCCACCAACGCCTTCCACCAAAACCACGTCCGCGAGCGATTGCGCTTGTTGATAGCAGTGCTGAACATGCTGCACATCCATCTTCACGTTTTCCAACTTCGCCACAATATGCGGCGCCGCCGGTGTGCGCATCAAATAAGGCACCACGATTTCCTGCGGTGCTTTGATGCTGGAAGCGGCGACTAAACTATCCACATCTTCATTATGCAAAACACCGTCGACTTCCTCAGCACCAGACGCAATCGGCTTCATGCCCAAGGTCGATCTTCCTTGCTGGGTGAAAGCGCGCAGCAAAGCCGACGTAACGAAAGTCTTGCCGATCTCGGTATCTGTGCCAGTGATGAAATAATCGTTTGTTCTTGTTTGCATTGCTTAAATTTTATTTCTAAAACTATTCCTTACTACTCAACTCTCGTAGGGCGGGTGAAACCCGCGCTGCTCAGGCGCTCATCGTTCTGGCGGCGCGGGTTGCACCCGCCCTACAATGACCTTTACTACTTCCCCTTCAAGGGGAAGGCTGGGATGGGGACGGTTTTTTGCCCTATTGCAACTTGTCTCTATCGAAACCCATCCCCACCCTAACCCTCCCCTTGAAGGGGAGGGAGGGAATGATCGGCCAACCTCGTGTCAAAAATCTCGCTTCACAAACCTCACTCTTCCAAACCATTCACAGCATCAATCAACAAAGCCAAATCTTCTGCCGTATGCGCGGCCGACAAAGTGATACGCAAACGCGCTGTACCTTCCGGCACTGTTGGTGGCCGTATTGCTGGCACCCAAAATCCTTGTTCGTACAAAGTTGCTGCTGCCTTCAAACTTTCGGCATTGTCGCCAATCACAATCGGTTGCACTGCTGTATCTGATGGCATGAGTGTCCAACGCTTCAACTTTAAGTCACGGCGCAGTTGGGCAATCAAAGCCTGTAAATGAGCACGGCGCGCTCGTCCTTCTTCGCCTTGAATAATATCTAGACTCGTCAACAAGGCATGTGCCAAGGCCGGCGGTGCAGCGGTCGTATAAATATAAGGACGCGCTTTGTTCACCAACCATTCGATCACATCGGCATGTGCCGCCACGAAGGCTCCACCGACACCGGCCGATTTGCCCAAGGTGCCCATGTAGACCAAGTTAGGCGAACGCAGATTAAAGTGCTCTAAGACGCCACGCCCATTGGCACCTAAGGCACCGAAGCCATGAGCATCATCGATCACCAACCATGCATTAAACTCTTCGCACAAGGCGAGCAATTCTGGCACGGGGGCTAGATTGCCATCCATACTAAAGACGCTATCGCTGACCACGATTTTCGTCGGTGCAGATGAGGCCTGCAGCAAACTGCGTAAGGTCGCGACATCGCCATGCGGATACACCTGCAATTTTGCGCGCGACAATTTGGCGCCATCGATCAAAGATGCATGGTTCAGTGATTCAGAAAACAATTCCGTCTCTTTACCTGAGACCGCCGCCAAGCCCGCCAACACGGCGAGATTCGCCATATAACCCGTACAAAAATACAGCGCTTTGGCGTTCACCAAATGCGGAGCAACAAATTCTGCGAGGCGTTCTTCGAGCACAGCGTGAGCGTGACTGTGGCCGCTAATTAAATGTGAAGCACCACTACCGACCCCGTAAAGATCAGCACCTTTTTGCATGGCAGCGATAATTTTTGGATGCGCGGCCAAGCCGAGATAATCATTGCTACAAAACGCCAGCATATCGCGGCCATCAACCTTGACACGCGGCGCACTCGGGCTCTCGGCATGACGGCGACGACGACGCAAACTCTTCGCATCTAAGGCTGCTAATTCACGTTGGATTTGATCGAGTAGAATCACGCTGCTTCTCCCATGACTTGGTTGAAGACTTTCAGCATGCGTTCGCCTACCAAACTTATTTCTTCTTGATTCACAATATACGGCGGCATCAAATACACGGTGTTGCCAATCGGGCGTAACAACAATTCTTCTTGCAAAGCTTGGGTAAAGAAACGGCGTGAAAATGTTTTTGCGGCTGGCGCAGTGGCGTCATCAAACACGGCATCGAAAGCCCACATCATGCCCTGCTGACGGAAATGTTTGACTCGATGATGTTGCGCGAGTGGCTGCAAAGCCTCAGTGATGTTCGCCGCCTTCACGCGATTTTGCGCCAACACCTCATCGGTCTCGAAAATTTCCAAGGTCGCCAATGCGGCGCGGCAGGCCAAAGGATTGCCAGTGTATGAATGTGAATGTAAAAATCCACGACGCACATCGCTATCGTAAAAGCCTTGATAGATGTTTTCGCGCGTCATCACCAAAGACAGCGGCAAATAGCCACCACTAATTCCTTTGGATAAGCAGACAAAGTCAGGCCAAATTTGCGCATTTTCGCAAGCAAAGAAAGTGCCCGTGCGACCACAGCCAACCGCGATTTCATCGGCAATCAAATGGACTTGGTATTGATCACACAAAGCGCGCACCAATCGTAGATATTCGGGATCATGCATGGCGAAACCGGTCGCACATTGCACCAAAGGCTCTAAGATCACCGCTGCAATTTTGCCAGCACGTTCCTGCAAGCAGCGTTCCATATCGGCCGCTGCACGGCGCGCGACATCCATCGCTGTTTCACCTTCTTGTGCCAGGCGCGCATCTGGCGAAGCGACCACGTGAGCATTGCGGATCATGGGGCCGTAAGCGTCGCGGAATAAAGCCACATCTGTCACCGCCAGCGCGCCTATGGTCTCGCCGTGATAGCTGCCTTTCAGGCAAATAAATTCTTGCTTCTCGGTTTGACCTTGATTGCGCCAAAAATGGAAACTCATCTTCAAGGCGATTTCGGTGGCAGATGCGCCATCCGAGGCGTAGAAGCAGTGACCAAGCACGCCACCCGTGAGGGCAGACAACTTCTCGGACAAACGAATCACAGGCTCATGCGTAAAGCCTGCCAACATCGCATGTTCCAATTGATCGAGCTGATCTTTGAGTGCGGTGTTGATACGTGGATTCGCGTGCCCGAACAAATTGACCCACCAAGAGCTAATACCATCGAGATAGCGCTTGCCTTCCATGTCGACCAGCCAGGCGCCGCGACCATGACTCACCGGAATCAAAGGCATGGTTTCGTGGTGCTGCATTTGCGTGCACGGATGCCAGACGCTTTGCAGACTGCGCTCTACCCATGATGTGCTCGGTGTTTTCAATTCGGTATTCACTACGTTTAACTTATTTTTAAAAACCATTAACAACTGTTTTTGCCGTCATACCGGACTTGATCCAGCATTCCTTTGTATTCTTGCAAGGGTGGCGCGAACCGCGCTGTTGCTCAATGGCTAGGCGGCGCGGGTTGCACCCGCCCTACGGTTTTACTCTTAATCCCCTCTCCCGCGAGCGGGAGAGGGTTAGGGTGAGGGTGTTTCAGAATTCTGTAACGTTAGTTTTACGCTTACTTTGCAGAAACCTGAATCCCCCTCATCCCTAACCCTTCTCCCGCTTGCGGGAGAAGGGAGTAAAAAACCCCAAAATTGCAATCCAACCAAAACCCATCATTATACTTGATCACCCCAACCAGCTCGGCTTACGCTTCTCGAGGAAGGAACGCACGCCTTCACGACCTTCATCCGAGGCACGAATCATGGCAATCCCTTCTACTGTATTTGCAATCAAGTCGGGAGTAATTTCACGACCGCCGACATCGCGCACTAAGACCTTCGCTTGGGCGACTGCATTCGGACTATTGGTCACCAAAGCTTTAACGATCTCCGCCACTTTACTTTGCAAAGCATCCGCTGCCACCACCTCATGTACAAAACCAATTCGCAAAGCTTGCGCTGCATCGAAACGTTCTGCGGTTAAGAAATAGCGACGAGCGGCATTTTCGCCCATGGCTTTAATCACATACGGAGAAATCGTGGCAGGAATCAAACCTAACTTGACTTCACTCAAGCAGAACTGTGCGGTATCGACAGAAACGATCACATCACAAGCCGCGACCAAGCCCATACCACCGGCATAGCAGTCACCTTGAATTTGCGCCACCACAGGTTTCGCACAGGTATAGATGGCAGATAACATCGCGGCCAACGCACCCGCATCGGCAACATTCTCCGCATGCGTATAGTCCGCCATCTTCTTCATCCAATTGAGGTCAGCACCCGCGCAAAACGCAGGACCATTCGCCGCCAACACAATCGCGCGAATACTGGTATCGCCACTTAATTCATTAAACACCTGCGTAATCTCAGCAATCGTCGTTTCGTTGAACGCATTGCGTACATCAGGACGATTGAGCGTAACGGTGGCAACTTTGTTGTCGCGCGTGAGGGTGAGGGTTTGGTACATAAAACTTTCTTTCGACTATCGGCAAAAACTGGAGAACTGAACTCCTTCAAAAATTCGATTACAGGGATGCAGTACAAGGAAGAAACCGGAGCAATATGTCGATATTGCGAGGATTTCTGACGCCGTAATGCGCCCTGCAATCGGATTTAGGAAGGGGTTCACTACATTCTGAATATCCCAAACTTAGCATCTGGTATTGGAGCGTTGAGCGCGGCCGACAAGCCCAATCCCAACACCATACGCGTATCCGCTGGATCAATCACACCGTCATCCCACAAGCGTGCCGATGCATAGTAAGGATGGCCTTGGTGTTCGTATTGATCTTTGATCGGTTGTTTAAACGCGGCTTCTTCTTCGGCGCTCCAGCTACCACCTTTGGCCTCAATGCCATCACGACGCACGGTGGCCAACACGCTCGCGGCTTGTTCGCCGCCCATCACGGAAATACGGGCATTCGGCCACATCCACATGAAGCGCGGTGAATAAGCACGGCCGCACATACCGTAGTTCCCTGCGCCGAAACTGCCGCCAATAATCACGGTGAATTTCGGCACATTTGCTGTCGCCACTGCCGTCACCATCTTGGCGCCATTGCGTGCGATACCTTCGTTTTCATATTTACGGCCGACCATAAAGCCGGTGATATTTTGCAAGAACACCAGCGGGATCTTACGTTGGCAGCACAGCTCAATGAAATGCGTGCCTTTCAATGCGGCTTCGGAAAACAAGATGCCGTTGTTAGCGACGATACCAACCGGCATGCCGTGAATATGCGCAAAACCGCAGACCAGCGTCGTGCCGTAACGTGCTTTAAATTCATCGAAGTGGCTGCCATCCACGATACGGGCAATCACTTCACGCACATCGAAAGGTTTGCGTGTATCGACTGGAATCACGCCATACAATTCACTGGCCGGATATCTCGGTTCTTCCACCTTTTTCAACACCACGGTCTGTGGCTTCTGGCGATTCAAGTGCGAAACGATGCCGCGCGCCAAAGACAGCGCATGAGTATCATTTTGCGCGAGATGATCGGCTACACCCGACAAACGCGTATGCACGTCACCACCACCGAGATCTTCCGCACTCACCACTTCACCAGTCGCGGCTTTCACCAAAGGCGGGCCGGCCAAGAATATCGTGCCTTGATCTTTGACGATAATCGACTCATCGCTCATGGCTGGCACGTAAGCACCACCCGCTGTACATGAGCCCATCACCACTGCGATTTGCGGGATGTCCTTCGCAGACATATTGGCTTGATTGTAGAAAATGCGGCCGAAGTGATCGCGATCTGGGAACACTTCATCTTGGTTCGGCAAGTTTGCACCACCACTATCAACGAGATAGATACAAGGCAAATTGTTTTGCTCGGCGATCTCTTGTGCACGCAAATGCTTTTTCACCGTCATTGGGAAATACGTGCCGCCTTTGACCGTGGCATCGTTACACACGATCACACATTCTTGTCCGGCCACGCGACCGATACCCGTGATCACACCCGCACTTGGCGCCGCATCCGCATCGTTCTTTTCTTTATACATATTGAACGCGGCCAGTTGCGAAAATTCAAGGAAAGGCGTGCCCGGATCGAGCAACATTTGTACGCGATCACGCGGCAACAATTTACCACGCGCCAAATGCTTTTCACGCGCTGCCTCGCCGCCACCCAGCGAGATCTGGGCGATCTTGGCTTTAAGGTCATCCACAATCGCTTGCATCGCCGCAGCGTTGGTTTTGAAGTCCTCTGAACGAGGGTTAAGTTTGGACTCTAGAGTTGTCATAATTTTTTTCCGATTACTTATTGGGCTGTGCTCAATTTCATAAACCTTTTAAACCCCTCAACGCCGAGGCGCTGAGGCGCAGAGTAGAACGTTAAAAGAGAGGTCTTCTCTGTTTTCGATGTCCTCAACGCCTCTGCGTCTCGGCGTTGAGGGGTTTTCTGCCAATTCCTTATTGGTAGATTCCATCAACATAAAACCATTTGCCATCAAACTTCACGAAGCGACTTTTTTCGTGTAGTCGATGGGCTTTGCCACCAATTTTGTAACGCGCCACGAATTCCACCATGGCTTCTTTCTCTTGCGTTGTGTGTTTCTTTACTTCCAATCCTAACCACTTGGTCGGATCACCATGCACGATAGACTCCTTAGGACAAGTCCTTTCATCCCAAGTCGCTCGCAAATATGCTTCGTCGTTGAGCGTGTAGGCCGTGTAACGCGAGCGCATTAATGCTTCTGCAGTTGGTGCGACTTCCGCACCGCTGATGTAGCGGCCGCAACAGGCTGCGAATTCTTTGTTGGTGCCACAGGGGCAGATTGTTTTACTCACGCTTTACCTACTTATTTCTTTGTAGGACGGCGCTGATTGCACCCGCCCTACTTTTACCAAACGCTCCCTTCTCCCGCAATCGGGAGAAGGGTCGGGGATGAGGGTCGTTCAGAGTCGTACAAAATATGAAAGTACCAACGCACTCAAACTTCGCAGACTATGTATTCAAACACTGTGCAACTACTGAATCACCCTCACCCTAGCCCTCTCCCGCTTGCGGGAGAGGGGATATTCTTTCGACTAACTGCAATTTAGGATTTTTTTCAAGAAGTGGGTAAGAATAACTTACCAGTTTCAAACTTTCTTCTCCTTCACCGCCGTAGGCGCCCCCGCCGCTTTCCATGCGCCGAAGCCGCCGTCGATGTGGGCCACGTTTTCTAGGCCCATGTCTTGTACCGTCTTCGTCGTCAATGCACTACGCCAGCCGGCTGCGCAGAATAGGATGAATTCTTTTTGTTCGCCAAACACAGGTTTGAAATACGGTGAATCTGGGTCGATCCAAAACTCGATCATGCCGCGTGGTGCATGGAAGGCGCCGGGAATAATGCCTTCGCGTTCCAATTCACGAATATCGCGCACATCGATGAACTGCACATTCGGATCTGCTAGCTTCGCTTGCGCTTCGGCCACGCTATACGTTTTGATCTGCGCGTTGGCTTCTTCAACCAATTGTTTGTAGCCTTTTTTCATTTTGCATCCCAATAAGTTCTAGCATTGCAGATCAATAAAAAACTCTGAAAACCCCTCAACGCCGAGGCGCTGAGGCGCGGAGTAAAACCTTAAAAGAGAGGTTTTCTCTGTTTTCGAATTTCTCCGAGACTCCGCGCCTCGGCGTTGAGAGGTTTTATTTCAAATTCAAAATCCACCCGTAGCTAACCATTTTTCTAATTGAGGCAAACGATCGTTGCCCCAGAATGGTTCGCCTTCAACGATCATCCATGGCGCGCCAAACACGCCTTTGCTCACAGCCTCTTCACAGGCTGCTGCCAATTGCGCTTTGTATTTTTCATCTTTGCAGGCCGCTGCCGCTGCTTCACCATCGAGTCCCATTGCACTCACAAACTCGGCCAGCCAAGCAATATCATTCATGCCAGCCGGGCCTGAGAAGTAAGCCTTGGTCACAGCGCGTGTGAATTCACCGACACGGCTCGGCGCAACTTCTTTCATCCACAAGCACACACGTGCTGTGTTTTGCGTATTGATCGGAAATGGTTCTGGCAAAGTAAAAGGAATCTCAGCGTAACGCGCTGAACGTTCCATATCATGCTTGTGATAAGACGCCATGATCGGTGGACGCATCGTCAATGGACTGGAGTTAGTCGTTTTGAAGACCACTCCTAACAACACGGGTTTCCAATCAATTTCATAACCATACTTCGCCGCCAACTCTTCGATCACTTGCGTGGTCAAGTAGGCATAAGGTGAAACGTAGTCAAACCAATATTCGATGCGTTTGTTCATTGCTACTCCTTTGATCGGTTTCCTATCATCTACAACTTCCGGAATTTCAATTATCAATACGTCGTCACTTTCTCGAAGTGCCGGCGATACCTATTCAAATAAATGTCCGAGTGAACTCGCCATTTCGATCGCTCTGAGAAATACTTCCTTCATAAGCGAAACATTCCAAGGTTATTTCCGAATTCTCGATAAAACCAATAAAACCAACCTCGATTTCACCAAGCCTTCCCGAAATGTTTGGGCTATTTAATACGACGCGCTTCTTGGGCAACGCAGGGTGACGAAAACTTAGAAAATACCCCGCCCCACTGTATTCCACTTCAAACAAACTAACTTCTCCGCCTCTAACAACATCTGCTAGACCAAGCATTTCAAGCAATTCTTTGATAATTTGCAGCTCAAAGTCTTTCATGCTATCAACTCACCAATCAGCGGCAAAAAATCCCTCAATCCATCAGCCCACGGCCAATCAAAATCTTCTGAATATCCGAACTACCTTCATAGATCTGGCAAACACGCACATCGCGATAAATGCGCTCGACTGGGAAGTCGCTCACATAGCCATAGCCACCGTGAATTTGAATCGCATCGGAACACACTTTTTCTGCCATTTCGGACGCAAACAGTTTGGCCATGGCAGCTTCCTTTAAGCATGGTTTGCCGGCGTCTTTCATACTCGCTGCATGCCAAATCAATTGGCGTGCAGCTTCGATTTGTGTCGCCATGTCGGCCAAGCGGAATTGCACCGCTTGATGTTCAAAAATAGGCTTGCCAAACGTACGGCGATCTTTCGCATAAGTTAGGGCTGCCTCAAATGCAGCGCGTGCCATACCGACTGATTGCGAAGCGATACCGATGCGGCCACCTTCCAAACCCGACAAAGCGATCTTGTAGCCCATACCTTCTTCGCCAATCAAATTAGCAGCGGGGATGCGGCAGTTTTCAAACAAGATCTGCGCGGTGTCTGAGGAATGTTGCCCCATTTTATGTTCGAGACTCGCAACGATATAACCTGGGGTTTTGGTATCAACCCAAAAAGCGCTGATGCCTTTCTTGCCTGCTGCTTTATCTGTCATTGCCATCACAATCGCGACATCGGCGTGCTTACCGCTGGTGATGAATTGCTTCACACCATTCAGCACATACTCATCGTCTTCACGCTTTGCAGTGGTTTTCAGATCAGCCGCATCGCTACCGGCATGTGGCTCCGTTAAACAAAACGCGCCGAGTTTTTCACCACTAGCGAGCGGGCGCAACCATCGTTCCTTTTGCTGTGCGTTGGCATACATCATGCCAATACTACAAACGGGGCAATTATTCACGGATACGACAGTGGACGTTCCGCCATCACCAGCAGCGATTTCTTCCAACACCAAGGCCAGTGAAAGATAGTCCATACCGGCGCCGCCCAATTCTTCTGGAACCGCCACGCCATACGCACCCATCGCCGCCAATTCTTTGAGTTCTTCTGCGGGGAAGTGATGCTCTTTATCCCAACGCGCGGCATTCGGCGTAATGCGCTCTTGCACAAAGCTACGCACTGCATCGCGGATCATTTCGTGTTCTGATGTTAGTTGCATGTTCTTACCTGTTTACGAATATTTTTAAAACCCCTCAACGCCGAGACGCTGAGGGGTTTTCTTCAATTACCAATCCAACTGCGACCCGTCATAACTCAGAAACTGTCCATTCTGAGCGTGACCGCTCTCAGCAATCACATGCCGCATTCCTGCAACGCTGACTTCGACACTGATTTCTGCACCTGCCCCGCCCATATCGGTCTGAACCCATCCTGGATGAAAGGCGATGCAAGTCGCTTTCTGTGCGCTGAGTGACACATCCTTTAAAACCGAATTCAAAGCCGCTTTACTGGCGCGATATAACCAAGACGAATTATTCTCGCGCATGCCAATCGATCCCATAGTCGAAGACAGCGCCGCCAATTTTCCCGCGGCGTTTTCGACTAGTGGCAAAAGAATAGGCAAGATGCGCATAGCGGCTAAGACATTGGTATGCATGACTTCGTCAAAGCTAGGTTGAAACGGTGTTTGCAAGCCTTGTGTGCGAGTCCCTAGCACACCAGCATTCAAAATCGCCACATCGATTTTTTCATCATCAAGTCGCCAGCCTAAGCCAGCACAATCATTGAGATTATTCACATCCATCGGCATCGTTTCGCAGCCCAGACTTTTCAGATTTTCCAAACCCTCGGGCGTGCGCGCAGTCGCAATCACACGCCATCCTGCTGCTTTGTACTGACGTGCAAATTCGTATCCGATTCCTCGTGAGGCACCGATGATGAGTGCTGTTGGCATTAGTTTTGACTCCGGTTTTGTAGGTTGGGCTGGCAAGCCCAACTTCGCAATTTCATTGTTGGGCTTACCGGCCCAACCTACGTTTATTACACCAACTCAATCGCCATCGCGGTCGCTTCACCGCCACCGATACACAAAGAAGCCACGCCACGTTTGCCGCCACGTGCTTTCAAAGCGCCGATCAGTGTCACGATAATACGAGCACCGGATGCGCCGATTGGGTGACCGAGCGCGCAAGCACCACCATGGACATTGATCTTGTCGTGTGGGATGTTCAAGTCATGCATCGCTGCCATAGGTACTGCGGCGAAAGCTTCATTGACTTCAAACAGATCGACATCAGCAGTAGTCCATCCTACTTTTTTGTAGAGTTTTTCGATGGAACCCACTGGGGCAGTCGTGAACCAACCTGGTTCTTGTGCATGCGTTGCATGGCCCAAAATTTTCGCGATTGGTGTCAAGCCTAATTCTTTGGCTTTCGATTCACGCATCAAGACCAATGCCGCTGCACCATCGTTGATGGAAGAGGAAGATGCCGCTGTAATCGTGCCATCTTTTTTGAAAGCTGGTTTCAAGTTAGGGATCTTATCGATCTTCGCTTTCAATGGGCCTTCATCTTTATCGATCACGACATCACCACCACGACCAGACACGGTCACTGGCGCGATTTCCCATGCGAACGCACCACTGTTTGCTGCCGCTTGGGCACGCGTCACAGAAGCAATCGCAAAGGCGTCTTGTGCTTCACGGGTGAAGCCATATTTGCTGGAGCAATCTTCTGCAAAAGTGCCCATAGAGCGGCCTTTGTCATAAGCGTCTTCTAAGCCGTCGAGCATCATGTGGTCGAAAATTTGGCCGTGGCCGATACGGTAACCGCCACGTGCTTTCGGAATCAAATACGGTGCATTCGTCATCGATTCCATACCGCCAGAGATCATGACTTCATTGCTGCCTGCCAAAATCGAATCGTAAGCCATCATGGTGGCCTTCATCGCGGAACCGCACATCTTCGACAAAGTCACAGCACCAGTCGAATACGGCAAGCCCGCAGCCAACAAAGCTTGACGTGCTGGCGCCTGACCTTGACCTGCCATCAAGCAGTTACCGAACAATACTTCCTCGATCAACTCTGGCTTCACACCAGCACGCTCAACCGCCGCCTTGATAGCCACCGCACCCAATTGACTCGCTGTCAAAGAAGCGAAATCACTTTGAAAAGCGCCCATAGGTGTACGTGCTGCGCCGACGATTACGATAGGATCATTCATGGTTTTCTCCAGATTTATTGATAACTACTTTTTTGAAAATATTCTTTTAGCTGCTTCGATACAAAACAAAATTTTTACTTCTCAGCGCAGGTTTCACCCGCCCTACAAAATTTATTGAAATCCTGCTCACAAGGCTGACGCAATCGCGTCCCAGCTAGGCACGCCGTCGAAGACAGTGCACACGCACAGCTAGACGGCACATCAACCCTGGGGCGGGATTTCACAAGCCGCCATAACTCTTACAAGGCTGACGCAATCGCGTCCCAGCTAGGCGTGCCGTCGAAGACAGTGCGCATGCACGGCGAGACGGCGCAACAACGCTGGGGCGCGATTTCGTCAGCCGCCTCCAAATCGAATTTCCTGGGGATATGGGAATACATCATCCACCTTCCCCTTCAAAATTCTGTCTTTTCTTTCCTGCCAATACTGCGCCGTCAATAGATCGGCATGGTGTTTCATGAAATACTGTTTTACCTTGGCGTTGCCTAACAAGAAGCTGCCGAACTGCTCTGGGAACACATCGTTCTTTGCAATCGGATACCACGGTTCGGCGGACATCTCGTCCTCTTCATTACGTGGTTGTGGAATATTCCGGAAATTGCAATCGACGATGGTTTCGATCTCATCGTAGTCGTAAAACACAACGCGTTTATGACGCGTCACGCCAAAGTTCTTGTACAGCATATCGCCAGGGAAAATATTCGCAGCGACCAAATCTTTAATCGCGTTGCCGTACTCGATAATCGCATGCTCGATCGCTGCATCATCACCGCGTTGCTCGGCTTCCATCAGCCAAATATTCAGTGGCGTCATGCGACGTTCAATGTACAAGTGCTTGATGATGACTTCGTCCTCGTTCACTTCCAAAATCGACGGTGCATAACTACGAATTTCCGCGAGTAGATCTTCAGAAAAACGTGAGCGCGGGAAAGCCACATCGGAGTATTCCAAAGTATCGGCCAAACGGCCTACGCGATCATGGTTCTTGACCAACTGATACTTCTCTTTGATCAAAGCTTTCGAGGTTTCCTTCGGCGGTGGAAAACTGTCCTTGATCAATTTGAATACATAGGGAAATGAAGGTAAGGCAAATACCAGCATCACTAAGCCGCGGATACCAGGTGCCACGGCGATCATATCGGACGAGTATTTCAAATGATGCAGGAAGTCACGGTAGAACAAATTCTTGCCGTGCTTTTGCAAACCCAACATAGTGTAGATCTCGCTGCGCGGCTTGCGTGGCAAGATACTGCGAATAAACTGGACATAGGCCGATGGCACATCCATATCGACCATGAAGTAAGCGCGCGTGAACGAAAACAAGACCGTGATGTGCATGTTGTCGAACAAGATCGTGTCGAGGATCAACTCCCTATTTTTATTGTGAATAATGGGAATCACAAACGGCATTTCTTGATTGCCGTTGATACTCTTGCCGATGATGTAGGCTGCTTTGTTACGGAAGAATAAGCTGGCTAAAACTTGTAGCTGATGATTCGGTTCGAAACGCGCATCACCAAATTGCTCCAACAAGCGCGCTTCAACTTTCGCGATGTCCGCATCAAGGTGCGCAAATGGTGTTTGTAGTTGAAAATTAGTGACGATACGTTTTAAGCTAAAGCTCAGACCATCAGCGGCTGGATAGTACACGCGATAAGTCGCGGGCGTGTCTTCGCGTTCGATGTAATCGGTCGCCGTCGCTGGACGTACAAAGATAAAATCATTGTGAAAATAAGTACGATGCAAGAGCTTAGTGCAAACGGTATTGAAGAACGTTTCCGCTAACTCAGGTCGCAAATGATCGATCAGCAAACCCATGTAATGCAACTTCACCTCGCGCCACACCTCGTCCGTTAAATCCTCTTTGTCGTATTCATCCTCAAGAATTTGAACGCACTCTTTAGCACGTCGATCATAGTAGGCAATCCGCTCGCGGGCATCCTCCTGCGCCGCTTTCCAATCCGCCTTCTCAAACCGCTGCTTCGCCAACTGCGTAGTGGCACGGAACAAGCGGTAATGCTTATCAAAACCGTCGAGTATGGTCCTTGCAATGTCGAATGCAATTTGCGAAGACAACAATTTAGGAAAAGCGATTTGGGGCATCAGCGTCAACCGTTTCAAAACCTCTCAACACAAACTCGCAAGGAACCGAGTTCAACGATTTTCAGAATTGCGTACCACGAACCAATGACCGTTGAGAAATTCGATTATGGGGAAGCAGTTCAAGGCGCCGCCCGCAGCAATATGTCGATATTGCGAGGACCGGCAACGCCGAAATGCACCCCAGAATCGGATTTATCAATGCGTCATTACAGAGTTTCGGCGAACAGTTCACGACCGATGAGCATACGACGAATTTCACTCGTACCCGCACCAATCTCATACAACTTCGCATCACGCCACAAGCGACCCACTGGGTATTCGTTGATGTAGCCATTACCACCCAAAGTTTGAATCGCTTCGCCGGCCATCCAAGTTGCTTTTTCAGCGGAATATAAAATCGCCCCAGCTGCGTCTTTACGTAGAGCACGTGTCGCTTCTGGTGTTTTTGCGCGTACACAGGCTTCGCCGACCGCATAGACGTAAGCTTTGCATGCCATCATGGTCGAATACATATCGGCGATTTTGCCTTGCATCAGTTGAAATTCACCGATCGCTTGGCCGAATTGTTTGCGTTCGTGAATGTAAGGAACCACCACATCCATACACGCTTGCATAATGCCTAATGGGCCGCCCGACAACACAGCGCGCTCAAAATCCAAGCCAGACATCAAAACATTGACGCCTTTGCCAACGCCACCGAGTACGTTTTCCACTGGCACTTCGCAATCTTGGAATACCAATTCGCCCGTGTGCGAACCGCGCATACCGAGCTTGTCGAGTTTTTGCGCAATGCTGAAACCTTTGTAGCCTTTTTCGATGATGAAAGCAGTCATGCCGCGTGGGCCCGCTTCCAAATCGGTCTTCGCATACACCACTAATGTGTCTGCATCTGGGCCATTCGTGATCCACATTTTATTGCCGTTCAAGACGTAGCGATCGCCTTTCAAATCGGCTCGCAATTTCATGCTGACGACGTCGGAACCCGCGTTTGGCTCGGACATCGCCAAAGCACCAACGTGTTCACCAGATATTAATTTCGGCAAGTATTTTGCTTTTTGTTCTGCATTGCCGTTGCGATTAATTTGATTCACGCACAAATTAGAATGCGCGCCATAAGACAAACCAACAGAGGCGGATGCGCGAGAAATTTCTTCCATAGCGATGATGTGCGCGAGGTAACCCATATTCGCGCCACCGTATTCTTCAGACACAGTCATGCCCAACAAGCCCATCTCACCCATGGCTTTCCACAGATGCATAGGGAATTGGTCAGTCTTGTCGATCTCCGCCGCCAATGGCGCGATTTCAGATGCAGCAAACTGTTGAACGGCTTCACGCAAAGCAGCGATGTCTTCGCCATGATCGAAAGTTAAACCTGGTAAATGCAACATAGTGTCCTCGATTTTTAGAAAAAGCGCGCACGTGGTTGAGATGAGAAACCCCTCAACGCCGAGACGCTGAGGTGCAGAGAACATCTAAAACAGAGAAAACCTCTCTTTCAAGGTTTTCCTCTGCGTCTCTGTGCCTCCGCGTTGAGGGGTTTAAGATTACACCCGCAGCACTACTTAAGACGATAAATATGATTAATTCAAACGACAAAAATGATACTTCGAATTGACGTTAACGTAAACGTCAATTCGCATAATATTATTTTGCTTTTTTGGCAATTTCAAGCAAGCGACGGCTTTCGTCTTCGTGTGACTTGATTTCGGCCAGCATGATTTCGATATCCTCACGTTGTTGCTCCAAAGAAGCGCGGTGTTTCGCCAACACTTCCAGAAAACTTTGCAACTGTACTTCGGTGTCCTTGGGCGAGTCATACATCGTGACCAAGTGTTTAATTTCGGAGAGGCTCAAACCTAAACGCTTGCCACGCAAGGTTAATTTGAGGTGTGTGCGCTCACGTGCCGAGTACACTCGATTGCGCCCACTAGGGCCTTCGCGCTTCGGACTCAGCAAGCCTTGATCTTCATAAAAGCGGATTGCACGCGGCGTAATATCGAATTCTTTTGCTAATTCGGTAATTGTATAAGTTGCCATTGTTTAATTTTTTCTCGCGGATTCGGCTAAAAAAGCCTACCTCTATGCAGATTTGAATTTAGAATCCTAGCTTAAACGCAGTTAACGTAAACGTCAATTTGCAACACCCGCCCTCGTCTTTCGTTTGAACGAGTGCAGGCGGTCTTACAACTCTCTCAGAAAACTAGATTAATCGTCGGCTTTGAACCGGAAAAAGCTTGGGTGTCAGCATCAATGTCACCAGCATGATCATCAAACCGCGACGCATGAAAACATGAATCACCTCGAACAAGAATTACATTACCCTTTGGCCGATCAAGTGCCGAACCCAGGCCAATGCATTGCCGTCGCCCCCGGGATTTTCTGGATACGCATGGGCCTACCGTTTGCGCTCAACCATATCAATCTTTGGCTGTTGGAAGATGAAATAAAGACTGAGCAAGGCGTGCAAGCAGGCTGGACCGTGGTCGATTGCGGCATCAATAGCGATACCACGCGCGACGCTTGGGAAGTCTTATTCGGTAGCCATCTACGTGGCTTGCCAATTTTGCGGGTGCTCGTCACACACTGCCACCCTGATCACGTCGGCCTTGCCGATTGGTTATGTTCGCGTTGGAAAGCTCCGTTACTCATGAGCACAGGCGAATACGCGTTTGCCCGCATGATGTCGGCAGGTTTACCTGGCGTGGACGGTTCGGCGATGTTTCCTCATTTCCGCAAGCACGGCTTAGTGACCGCGGAAATGCAAGAGAAAATCCAGGAGCGCAAAACCTATTACACACGTTTGGTACCGACGGTGCCAACCAGCTATCAACGCCTGCAAGATCAACAAGAGATTCACATTGGCAAGCATACATGGCGCGTGATCACTGGCTTTGGTCACTCACCAGAGCACGTCTCTTTGTATTGCGCCGAGATGGCCTGCCTGATTTCAGGCGATATGTTATTGCCGCGCATCTCCACCAATGTCTCCGTGTTCGCGGTCGAGCCTGAAGCAAATCCTGTGAGTTTGTATTTGAACTCGTTGACGAAGTACGCCGACTTGCCTGAGCAATGTTTAGTGTTGCCCTCGCATGGCAAACCATTTCAAGGCATGCACAAACGGATCGCGCAATTACATCAACACCACGCCGATCGACTCGATGAAGTGCTGCGCGCTTGTACCGTGCCCTTATCGGCCAATGAGATCGTACCGATCATGTTTAAACGCGAACTCGACGCCCATCAACTGACCTTCGCTTTAGGTGAAGCGCTGGCACACTGCCACTACTTGTGGTTCGAGGGCAAACTCAAACGTGAACTCGGTGCCGACGATGTTTATCGCTTTGTGGCATGCTAGCGTTTTTTCTGATTGCGATAGAACCGTTGTGACCGTTACGCTCGCATCGTGATCCCCCATTGAATGACAGCCAACATGGAAAAGCACCACTACTCGGTTTATCTCAAACTTGTTTTCGTCGCCTTGTTTTGGGGTGGTACTTTTATCGCGGGACGCATCGTTTCAACTGAAGTACCGCACATGATTGCGGCCGCAGGACGCTTCTTCGTCGCTTGCCTATGCTTGTTACCATTGGCGTGGAAATTGGAAGGTGGTTTACCAAAATTGTCGCGCCAACAGATGCTGGCGACACTCGGCTTGGGCGCGAGCGGCATCTTCTTTTATAACTTGTTTTTTCTGGCCGCTCTGCAACGCATGCCCGCCGGTCGCAGCGCGCTCTTTGTCTCTTTGAGCCCAATCGTCACCGCCTTATCGATGGCCGTGATTTTTCGTGAACGCTTAGGTTGGCGTAAATGGTTAGGCATTGCGATTGCCTTCATCGGTGCAGCGATTGTGTTGACGCGCGGTGAACTGATGCAAGCGGTTCATGATCTCTCCGCAAGTATGGGCTGGGGTGAAGCCTTTATGCTATGTGCAGTTGCCTCCTGGACCACCTATACCATCCTCGGCAAACAAGCACTCAAAGGTTTAAGTCCCGTCGCCGCGACGACCTATGCATCCTTGTGGGGCTTCGTAATGCTGTGCATCGGTGCGATTTTTCAATGGTCGGACTTCAATGCAAGTCGCCTGAATTGGCAAGTACAAAGCGCTATCGTTTTTCTGGGCGTGTTCGGTACCGTGATCGGTTTTATTTGGTACTACGAAGGTGTCAAAGCACTCGGCCCCGCGCGCACTGCTGTCTTCAATAATCTGGTTCCCGTTTTCGGCGTGGCCTTGAGTGCGCTGATGCTGCATGAGCCGATCTTAATTTCCATGGTCGTCGGTGGCTTGCTGGTGATGTTGGGCGTGACGATTACTAATCGCAGTAATGCCGCTCCGCCATCCTCCGCAGAAAAGGCGAATTAAGACAGAAAAGATCGTCCAAAGAAATGGACTAAAGAAGCAAGAGCAGAAACAATCCAAATAGACTCAGCATGGCGCCACAGGCCATAACAATAATCAAGCACAGTTTCTGAATAGGCAGCCCCCACTGTCCGACATGGAGACGTGGCACACTATGGTGCCGCTTTTCCGAATAGGTATTTGAGTTTTCTAATAGCGCTTGAACGCGGCAATGGATCACGTTGTCTCCGTTTGAAATATAAAGGAGAAGATTCAATCGAGCCCCGATTAAATCACCACGACACCCCGCCAGGAAAAAAATAAAAAAGGTAGCGAAAAGCAGCACGAAAACGCATGCAATTTGCTACCAAGACTGAGATTCTCACCACTCACCTCCTCTAAACTCGGTCTTCGCGCCATAGTGTGTACGCGCACTTAGTCCGCAAAGCCCGAATATTTTTAGTGTAAATTTGACACCATCAAGCGAACCGCGCTACAGTGCGGTCTTACCTTATTTGTTTTCTTTTTTACATCACCCAAGATGAAATCCATTCCTTTGACATCTCGCTTCGCGGCCTTCTTGCTTCATTTCAGCATCCTCGGACTCAGTATTTGCACTGCAGTTCAGGTCGATGCAGCTGAACCCAAACTCGAGCATGCCCTCACACCAAGTAATGCTCTCGCAAAGGCGCAATCCAAACAAATACTTGACGCGCAATTCGATGCCATTCAACGACAGGCCAAGCAACAAGCAGGAGCGCATCTGTGGTTTGCTGGATTCGGTCTCGATTCTGGCTCAAACGCTTTTCGAGGCGATGTCGATTTAGCAGAAAGCAAAATACGCTCAGTCAATCCACAGCTCTTGGCCTACAAGCTCGACAATCAAGCGCAAACCGTCGAACTAGATCGCCCCTTCGCCCATCTTGGGAATTTTCAAAAGACGATAAAACACATCAGCCAACAGGTAGGCGAGAAAGATGTCGTCGTGATTTTTATGAGTAGCCATGGAAACGTAGGTTACCTCGCCAACCAAATCGGTCAACAACGCTATGGGAATATCACTGCGGGCCACATCAAAACCGTTCTACAAGATCTTAAAGATACGCCCACGGTACTGATTATTTCAGCGTGTTACTCAGGCTCCTTGATCTCCACGCTTGAAGCGCCCAATCGCATCATTCTCACTGCCGCATCCAGAAGTAAAACTTCGTGGGGCTGCGCCCCGTTGGACCAGAACACTTTCTTTATCGACGAATTATTCGGCAAGTCTTTCGACGCTTCACTGACATTGAAACAGGTGTTTGAGAAAACCGAGAAGCAAATCATCCAACGTGAAGAGGCGCTAAAACTAAGTCATTCTGAACCACAAATTTTCGTCGGCGATCGTATGCGCGATTTCGCTAACGAAACGCTCAACAAATCGCTGCTGCTTACTTCAACGGTAACAAACCCGGACGCCAAGGCTGCACCCAAGGGCACACAATAAAGTAAGCGGCCAAAGCTGCGAGCAGATGTTTCAAACTATGGCCACTCATAAAGCCGATGGTATTCAACACCGCGACATCTGCTAACTCAAACACTTTCGCCAGAACATAAAGACCAATCGCCAAACCGAAAGACATTCGTTCGCGTTTAGAAGCTTGACCTAAGTACTGCCACAGCGGCGGCAAGAGAATCGCGAAGATTTGCAGAGCCAAATAAGCGCGTAAATCGCCGCTATACTGCCACCACCACACCGACAGAGCAGCGAAAGCCAGCGCCAACAATAGTTCGCTCCACGCCGTCGGCAAAGACATTTTTGCGGCTGGTCGCATCAGTACGATGAGAGAGGCGCATGCCGTCGCGATCGGCAATCGATCCCAAAACAGACGCATGTCATCCGGCGCTAAATGATAATAAGAAGAGCACCAAGCGGTCGCGATAATGCTGACAATAAAGCTCAGCAAAGCGGGTCGTCTATGATCTCTCACTAAAGACCAATGGCTCATAAACTGCTGCAAGCCCCACAAACCGACCAATAAAAAAGCAAGATTAGAAAGCACATCGCGTGCATGGTTTACGCCTAGCCAATGAGCTTGGTCAGCAAACTCGTGATAATGATCGAATTGTTGAATAGGCCCGTGTTCCCACAACAAAAAAAGCACAAACACCAACACTAAACTAGGCAAGAATTTGAGCGCTCGATGCGGTCTTGCCAATTGAAATGCAAATTCCATGTCCCCTCCGTGAAAGAACCCGCAGTGTGCCTCAAATCGCTCACTTGATAAACTTTTAGATCAAAAGTCTATTGATTTAAAAATGAAAGTATAGGATATTTAAACTATTCATCATTATCGTGAGAAAAGCCATGACAGAAATCGGGCAGTTAATGAACACCATTAAGTACCAGTTGAAGCAGCAAGCTAAAACCTATCGCGACGTGGCGGAGGCGCTTAACCTGTCTGAGGCAAGTATCAAACGTATGTTCAGCCAGAGCAGCGACGCGCCGATGAGTTTAGAACGCTTGGTGCAGTTAAGTCATTTCCTTGGTTTTAGTTTGGCAGAGCTCACACAAGAAGCAAGCCTCAGCAATGCACGCTTAAATACGCTCACCTTGGAACAAGAAAAAGAAGTGATTTCGGATCCCGAGTTATTGATTATCGCGGTATGTGCAGTCAATCAATGGAGCATGAGCGATATCCTTGAGCACTATCATTTGAGCGAAGCAGTGTGCATCAAACATTTGCTGAAACTCGATCAATTACGCCTCATCACTTTGTTGCCGGGAAATCGCATACGACTCAATATCAGCCGTGACTTTGATTGGATACCCGGTGGTCCGATTCGCACTTATTTCCGCGAAGTCGGCATGCCAGATTTCCTCAATGCGCGCTTCCATCACGAAGGAGAAACTTTCAATTTCACGCATGGCATGCTGACCGAGGGCGCGATTTTGAAATTGCAAGTTGAATTACGCCAGTTGAAACGTCGCTTCGCAGAATTGCATGCGGAAAGCCTCAACGCACCGCTCAAGAAACGGCACGGCACAGCGCTACTGATGGCGATGCGGCAATGGGAACCTCAGGGCTTTTCCAAACTGCGAAAATCCTGAGTCTCCTTAACAGCTGCGCACAATATCACACTGAATTCAGTATCGATTTAGCTGCCACGCCGAGGCGTCATCGGCGTATAAGTGGCGGAACAAATTTTCAGTTGCCCCGCTTCATCGCAGAGCAAATAAGTACCGCGCATCGCGAACTCGCGGATCTGCTCTCCGGCGCGCATTTTAAACACCAATTTCGCAGAGACCATCCCCTGCGGTCCGAACTGCCGATACTCCCATCCCTGTATGTTTACTTCAGGTCCCGGGCCATTACGCGGCGTATCGTAAAACCCTAGCATTTTTTCGCGCACATCAAATTCACCGACCGGAGAGATCTCAAAATATTGACTGTGCGTTAGACGAGCCAAAGCCGCCTTATCAAAACTCACTTGCGCATTGACATGCGATTCGACCAAGGTTTTTGCCTCGTCAGGAACCACTGGTCGACCGTAAGCGACATAGTTCAGCAAAAAGAGGCCATAAAATACTGCGGCGGCAATCCATAAGAGACGATATTTCTTTTTCCAGTTACCCATACGATGTCCTTTCATTTCAAAGTTCCACAGGAAGCATTGAAACAAAACAAAAGAGACAAGGCAGCAATTTGCGACGAACTCACCTGTCGAGCGGATGAAGTCGGGGGATTAAGAGATGAAAAAGAGGAAGGTGATGTGCGCTATCAAAGCTGAAGCGGCACGTCCATTGCTGCTCGTGCCGCTTACACTACCAGATCTAGCACTTCAATAGGATTAACTAACTGAACGCCGGCCCTTCACAAGGACGACCTCAAAGTTTCTCCGTTTCACTAAGCGCCTTGTTAAGCTCAGGATTCAAACTCGGCTTCACCAAGTTTTGACTCACCAAGTTTGCCAACAAAACATTGACCAAAGAACTACCGCTCTCGCCATTTTGACCACCTGCAACGATCTGCGGTACCAAAGGAATCTTCGCTTCGGCCAAGGCACGGCCAACTTCGATTAGAGCATAATTGCTTTGACCAACCGCTTCTGTCTTACGCTGTATAACTTCGGCTTCAGCAGTACCCACTGCCAAGGTGTTTTCAGCTTTCGCCTTACCGACCACCGTGAAGACTTGCGCATCGGCTTCCGCATTGACGATTTTCGAACGTGCATCACCTTCTGCATTCAAGACCCGTGCATTCTTATCACCTTCGGCCTTTTTCACCATCGCACTTGCAGTGAATTGCGAAATTTCGACTTCACGTTCCGCTGCCACCACTTTCGATTGCGTATCTGCAATCGCCTGTGCTTGGGCCAACTCTTTGCGCGCGACTTGCGCCAATTGTTGGGTCTTAAAGGTGACTTGTTCTTGCTCAGCGATCTTGCGATCGGTCAGCGTTTTCATCAAAGCATCTGGTGGAGAAATATCACCAATCAAGGTATCGACCGCAACCACATTGTATTCACGCAAAGCTTCGGCGATGCGATTTTTCGCGTCGGCTTGACGTTGCGCACGCCCTTTCAAGAAGTCGATCACATCAGAGCCTTGGGCTGTGTTACGGAAGTAGTTACCAATCGTTGGTTCCAGCACTTGCGTCACCAAGTTCGCCACATTACCAAAGCGCGCGATGACTTTCGGCGCATCAGTACGCGGAATATGGATGATCTGCGACACGTCTAAGTTGAAGGTAAAACCATCGGAACTACGCACCGTAATGGTCGACAAATTTTTGTCCAAATTATGCGCTTCGGTTTTACCTGTTGCCCAGTTCAACACCACGTTCGCAGTCGGTACACATTCAACTTTATGCGTGTAAGGATTGATCGGATATTTACCCGGATCGAGTGGCTCTACCCACACCCCTTTCTGACCTTTCTTCACCAAATTACCGTGCTTGAAATTGTCGCCGGTCACGTCTTGACCCTCGGCACCAACATAGGCGATCACCACACCAGCATTAGCGATTGGCACCTTGGTCATCTCAACGATCTCGACAGTGGCAAATAAGGGATTGATAAAGTAACGTCCAGCCAAAATCACTTGTTCTTGCAAACCCTTGTAACCACCTGCGTCGATAAAGGCTTGGCCATTCTGATACATATTGTGATTGGTCACTTCATGTCCAGCGATTTCACCGGTATTCAAGGGAGCACCTTCGCGCGTGGTCACCACACCAACCATGTTCTCAGGTACATCGACCACATTGACCGCTTTCACAGAAAACAAACGTGGATTGATACGATAGTGACCGTTAGGAATCACCGAGATTTGTGGACCACGTTCACCACCACCATTCAGAAATGCTTGCGCGTCTTGAAAGGTATTCGATTCGACATGACGCGCCAACACGCGACCATTTGGCATAGGCTTACCACCATGGGCTTCGACGATACCGATCTGATTCTTCTCTATCGTTGTCACCGGTTCTTGCGACACGCGGAATAACAAAGTATTGATGCGGTACGAACCTTCTGGAATCACCAAACCTTGTGGGCCACGTTGGCCACCTCCGGTCAAGAAAGCACGTGCATCTTGATACATGTCGCAATCCACATGTTGACCGATGATGTCGCCATCATTCAAAGGCTCACCGTCGCGCGACTCCACCACTCCGATAAAATTTTCTGGAATAATCGTTAATGGCGCATTCACCACCGAGTATTGCCACGGCCACAAAGCGTAATGCACACCCGAGGCTAAGGTATCCACTTGGTCACCCGCTTCGCCGCTCAAAGCAACGATCTTGCCGGGAGGCAGATCTTTATGTTCGCCCCACAACACAAATTTCTTGGTGACCAGCCCAATCATATTATCGGGAATGATAATCACGCCAAAAAACCACAAGACGCGACGCCACAAAGCGACCAAAACGACTAATGCTACTATCCACAAATAGGACCATTGAAATGATCCGAGGTTTTCCAAACCGTTCATCTTATTCTCACTTTCTTCTGTATTGACGACATCTAAAGCGTACTTTTCGGTCGGACCACAGGCCCTCCATCACCAACTCGGTGCATTCTGTGCTAGCGAACATGGTGGGTTGTTGTACTTCTTCGTCCCCAATCATAGATTCGCTATCAAACACAATGCGCCTCGATCACACGCTTCGGTCGTGCCGTGCAGTATAAGAATTTGATTTTTTGTCACAACGGCAAAGCAGATCGTTTTTAACCAGAAATTCTCCACTATTCTCCGTTCAGATCGCGCATTCACTTGCTAATTCACGCTACTTGCTATACTCTGCGCGCTCTTGAATTTATCAGCCCGTTTTTTGTAATTGGGCCGCTACCAACCGATGTCGTCTGCTGTACTTTTAATCGCCACCGATGTCTATGGCGAGACTCACGCAAGCGCGGCACTGTGCCGCTACTTGGGACTCTCCACCAAGATCATCAGCCCCTACGCCGAAGCATGCTCTTTCCGAAATGAAAAAGAGGCCTATACGCGCTTTCTCGCGGAGGGTGGTATTGCGCATTACGCGAAGAAAATAGCCGAAGCGCTCGAACAAACAGAGGTTCAGCATTTTCTCGGTTTTGGAGTGGGTGGCAGTGCTTGGTGGATGAAGGCCGCACAACAATGCGCTCACTTGGATAGCGCGAACTTGTTCTACCCTTCACGGGTTCGCGACCATCTCGATTTGCAAAGTGCATGTCCGACACGCTTTATCTTTGCAGAACACGAACAGGCCTACACGAGTCAAACGGTCGTTGAAGAATTGCGCCAGCGTGGCTATCAAGCCGAAGTCGCCAAAGGTACGCAACACGGATTTATGAATGCCTATGCCGCCGGATTTTCCTTAAAACGTCAGACTGAATATCTTGATCAACTACTACAGACATTTCATCTGCAAAAAGCGGCCTAAGTTCGGCTTATTTTTTGTCGAGCGTAAAGTTGACGCTGTCAATATGACCTGCTGCATCGACCACTGTGATGCTATGATTTCCTGCCTCTTGAACAAGGATGGTTTGACGTTTCTTTGGTCCAGCAGCAAGCTGTTGACCATCCAATAGCCAATACAACACGCCACTTCCTCCCACTGCATCCACGCTCAAGCTGACCGCAGTTTGACCTGGAGCGGGGCGCATCCGGGTTCCGCTTTTTACACCCATCAGACGCACACTGGCGCCACTTCCACCACTGCTATTCGGAGCACATTCACTCGACCAAGGTAGCAGGCCTAACTCTAGCTTTTTCGATGGCGCTAACCATGCCTCTAACAAAGAAGGCCATCGAGCAACTTCGCGCGCTTGCGCACGGGCATTGCAATTCGGACTGGTACTCGTCTGATTGAGCGGATCAATCCATATCGTTTCAATCAGACTACGTGAACGCAAACGATCTGGTAGAGTTGGTGGAATCGTGTCGCGCAAAATCCATGCGCTGCGCTTCACATGACAATGTTCTGCTGGTGTTAGGGACGCCGCAATTCCCAGTGGCCAACAAATCTGTGCACTACTCACGTCTTTTGGCATCTCTCGTGGCAAAGCTTCACCACGCGGAAGTGCATAGGCAATTTGATGTAATAAAGGCGCGGCGACATTTGCACCAAAAAAGCCCGGATTCGGGGTTCCATCGGGGCGACCAATCCATACCCCCAAAGTATAGGGTCCACTCACACCGACCGCCCAAGCGTCACGAAAACCGTAACTCGTGCCGGTCTTCCAAGCCAGCCGCACGCCGCTGGCATCGCCCTCCACAAACGGTTGATCAGGATGGCCGCCCGCCTCCAAAATAGAACGAATGATGAAGGCAGCACCTTCACTCATCAAGCGACTTTCCTTCAATGGACTGTCGGGCGTAATTCGTGGCGTGCCAGCCATTCCCTTCATAGCCAGCGCGCGATAAGCGCCGACCAGCTCTTCAAGACTGGTTCCTGCTCCTCCTAAAATCACACTCAAATTCGGACTCGCATCTTTGGGAAGGCGTAGGCGCAAACCAGCTGCTGACAAGCGTGCTGTGAAACGGCTTGGTCCGATACGATCAAGCAGGTCCACTGCGGGCACATTGAGAGAACGCTGGAGCGCCTCGGAAACACTGACTGGCCCTGAGAAACTCGCCTGGAAATTCCCCGGATCGTAGCCGCCAAACGACTGCGGCGTATCGGCCATCAAACTCTCTGAATGAATTAAGCCTTCGTCCAAGGCCATCGCATACAGAAATGGCTTTAAAGTTGAGCCGGGTGAGCGTATGCCACGTACCATATCGACGTGACTAAATCGCCGCGTATCAGAAAAATCTGCAGAACCTGCATAACCTAATACCTCCATGGAGCGGCTATCGACCACCAAGGCGGCCATCGAGACGAAGCGTGGTAACTGATTGACTTTGTCAGCGAGCATACGCTCTAAGATGGTTTGAATTTCGCGATCAAGCGTCGACCTGACGATCGCAATTTCTGACTTTTTTGTTTTATGCAGGCGCGCCTCGCGCCGCGCTGCTTGATGTAAGCGTTCGGCAGCCAGTGGCGCAAGCCAATTGGCGCGCGGTGGGTTAGCTCCGACTTTTTCGATCAGCGCATCTTCCACTTCCGCATTGCTCCAATGTTTCAGCTCGGCCATGCGACGCAGCACTTTGTCGCGCGCTTGCTGTGCCAATTCAGGATGGCGATCGGGACGTAAACGCGAAGGTGCTTGTGGCAACACCACCAACAAAGCCGCTTCGGCGGAAGATAAGGTCTGCGCACTCTTTCCAAGGTAGCTACGGCTCGCCATCTCGACGCCTTCGACAATACCTCCCATCGGCGCATGGTTCAGGTACAGCGTCAAAATTTCATCTTTGGAGAGACGCATCTCAAGCTGAATCGCACGCGCTATCTGTCGTACTTTCCCAGCCATGCTACGTGGCACGGGTTCAATGGCTCGCGCCACTTGCATGGTCAAGGTTGAGCCCCCCGACACAATATGGCCGTTCACCACCCACTGCCAGGCGGCTCGCCCCAAGGCTAAAGGATTCACGCCCGGATGCCAACGAAACCATCGATCTTCGTAGGTCATCAAGGCATCAATATACTTAGGTGAGACTTGCTTAGGTGTGACTGGATAGCGCCATACTCCATCGGCATCGGGCCACCCTCGCAAAGGGCTACCGTCACGCGCAACCACTACCATACCCGGCATGTCGCGAGGAATCGGTGGTGGAAATATCTGATCCAACAAAAGCAATGCACTCAAGAGTAAGGCGAGCCCACCTCGCCAAGGATGTGCTCGTAACCAGTGCCATGCACCACTAGCTGCTCGTCGGAAAACAGAAAAGAATTTATTCACGCGGCAAAACTAAATAGAAAGCTTAAGAAAGTGCCATTCTAAATGTTTTACAGGTGTTGCAGTCACGGACTGCGAAGGCAAGCCATGAAGTTTCTAAAACTCAGACCTACGCCAAGCTCAACAATTGATGACGAGCTTGTTCCAAAATCTCAGCTAATTCTGCTTGCGTACAAGGCTTACTCAAGCAGGCATCAAAACCTTGCTCAAGAAAACGCTGACGACTACGTTCATCGTCATGACCAGAATAAGCCACAATAAAGCTCGATTTTTGAGCCTGTCGTTTTTGATAATCACGAATCGCCGACATCGCTTCAACCCCACCCATGACAGGCATCTCGATGTCCATAATGATCAAATCTGGGCGCTTCGTTTGAATGCGATCAAGTGCCATACGACCATTAATGGCGCTGTCCAAACGGAAAGCCGGCGCTTGAAAATTATCGCTCATCACCATGTGGTTAAAATCGTCATCGTCGACCAGAAGAACCGACATTCCTTCATGCGAAATCGCCGACGAGGCATGTGTAGGTCGCGCTGCGTGCTCCTTGATTTGTACCGGTGGACTACTTTGCTTGGCGCGATGCAGCCTCAAAGTCAAGGTGGTTCCATCTTCTTCCGAAGTATGCATGTTCAAACTACCGCCCTGCACCTTCGCTAACAAATGGGAAGAATAGGTTCCTAATCCCGTACCACCAACCTTGCCCGCGGTCGAGTATTTATCAAAGAAACTGCTGCGTAATTCAAGCGGTACCGTACCTTGATTGTGAATCGCCAACAAGATTTGCGGGCCGTCAATCAAGGTCACCATCACTGTTGAATGTTCTGGGGCGGCCTCAACCGCATTCTTCAGCAAATTACCGATGATGGAATAACACAAAGAATCGTCAGCTTCCGCGAATACATGCGGCTCATCACTCGGAACATGGATGTTAACTGACTTCGAATGGGCATGTGCCGCCAAGCCCAATGCCACCGAGCTCACGATATTGGTCATGTCAACCGAACTGGGGCGGAACACGTAACTTCCGCTTTCCATGCGAAACAAGTCAAGCGAGAGATTCACCATGCTCAAAGCACGATTGGTTGCGCTCTCGATCATGCAGAGAATATCTTCCTCGTGCTTACTCATCGTTCGCCCCGCTCTCAACAGCGTTGGGGCAGCAGCGATGCTGACTAAGGGCGTCTTCAAATCATGGCGGGAAATCCGTTCCACGTCTTCCAAAGTGCGTAAAGCTTGTTGCAAAGCCTGATTTTTCTCATCGAGCTCACGTGTACGCAAAGCGACTCGTTCTTCCAAAAATTTTTCAGATTCCTGTAACTTCTTCAGGGTGACATTCAGGTCAGCATTCAATTGACGCAGCTGCTCATTCTGCAAGGTCAGCAAACGCTCATGCGAAAACGCCTGCAACGCGGAACGCACTGTCAATAAAATGTCTTCGTGATTAAACGGCTTTTCTAAGAAGCGATACAGATTCGCTTGGTTAATCGCTTTTTTGACGCCATCAAAGTCACTTTGACCAGTCAACATAATGGTCATCGTACGCGGGCTACGTTTGTGGATTTCGATCAGCAGTTCATCGCCGCGCATGCCGGGCATGAGGAAGTCAGAAATAACCACTCCAACTGTTTCATCACTTTTTTGTAAATCTTCAATAATCTCGAGAGCTTCTTCTCCGCTCTCTGCGATCTCGATGAGAAAGTTGGAGCCGAGCGCGTGCTCCAGCAAGGTGCGCAACGCCACCAGCACGGTCGTGTCATCATCAACGCAGAGGATAATGCCGCTTTCCTTCATCGGGGGTTCCCACTCCAACAAGAAGCCGAACTTCATATCTTCTTGACTTGCCCAAACCAATTTAATCACGAACAGTCTAGGTAGTTTCGCACCGACAGTAGACATTAACCTCCGTCGATGGCACATGTTTTAGAACAGTATTCCCTAAGAAAAGATGTTGCGCAAGAGGAATTTTTTCAAATTGATGCCGCAGGGGACTCACTTCAATGATCTACCTCAAACACCGCCGAGTCTTTGGTCAGACAGCAGCCAGTTCACCCCAGTAATATCGGAAGAACCACCGAAAAAACGATGGCACCAACTAGATTCTCGCGAGGGGGTTGCAATAAGAAATAACAAAATACTACGCATGATAAAAAGCAACAAAGTCTCATAATTATCATGTGCAAAGCTCGCGCCGTAGATCGAGCTATAGCCCTTGGTGATACTATCAAAATCGTATCTGGTGTACGCCTTGCCCTGCTCCAATTTGCCGAGAATCGATTTTCATGAAGTTATCACCTTCACCACTCTATCGAATCCTGCCTCTGCGCAAGTTAATGATTTGCCTGTCGCTGGCGTCGCTCCTCATCCAATCCCTTGCATTTGCCCAAGTCACGCCATCAGCAAGTCCGACTGCGTCGGCATCAAAGCATCATATTCCATACCCTCAAGATTTTTGGTTCACTCACCATTACTTCGAAAAGGTCGGAGACGAAGAATCCTTACCCATCAACATCGTTACTTCATTAGCACAAGATAGTTTTGGTTTCTTATGGATTGGAACGCAAAGTGGCTTGGTGCGCTTCGACGGTTATCGTTTCGAGAAATTCAATCACAGCACAAGACAGGCGTTTTCTCTACCCGATGACTACGTCAAGACTCTGGTACCTGCAAAAGACGGAAAATTATGGGTCGCTGGTTATGGCGGGAAAATTGCACTCTTTAATCCAGCACTCCGCCAATTCAAAGAAATCATGTTGTCGCCCCAGTTCGCGGATGAGACGAGCGTGGGTCGAATCATTGGTATGGCAGGCGATTCTAAGGGCGGTCTATGGGTCGCAGCAGAGGCACTCGGCCTAGCCTATCTTCCTGCAGATAGCGGGAAATTGATTCGCTTCGCCCCTGGTCAAGGTTCCGTGATGTCTTTGCAGAACCAAAAGATTCGCAGTATTTATGTCGACCGTAACGATCATCTCTGGATTGGCACCTTCAGCGGCTTGCTCCATCTCGCCCCCGGATCGACCGAACTAGAATCTTTTGCTTCGGATCCAAATACGCCAGACTCTCTCGCTGAGCACGGGATCAGTAGCATCTTCGAGGCGAAAGATGGAAAGCTGTGGCTCGGCCTGACCCGTAGCGGTGCCGCTTGGCTCGATCCAGGGACACGTCAACTGCATCGCATCACACTCGATTCAATCCAAGGCAATACCTTAGCTGACAACGTCGTCGATGGCATTATTCAGGCCGACACTGACGAGATTTGGTTATCGCGCTATGGCTTTGGCATTTATGTTGTAAGCGCCAAAGATGGCACGATCTTACATCGCATGCGAAATGATCCTGCCATTCCAAGCAGCCTAGCACTTGATCAAATTGGCGCCATGTTACGTGACCGCTCAGGCTTACTCTGGATCGGTACTTGGGGAGCAGGAATTCAAAAGCACCTCCCCAGTCATGACACCATCCGTATGCTGCGTCACAGCCCAACTTACTCCACTGGCCTGACGCGTTCGAATGTGCGCAGCATCCTCGAAACCAAGGACGGACGTATCTTGGTCGGTACCGAGGGAAGCGGCATCGATATTTTTGATCGGCGCCGTGGGCTGATTGGCGGTTATCGCCCCACATCGAATCAATCAAGCACATCGATGGCACCTGCGGTGCTGGCGCTCGTAGAAACCAATGATGGAAGTCTCTGGGCAGGAACCCGCCAATCAGGATTAAAACGTCTCGCGGCCGGTGCCAAAGAATGGCAAACCTACTCTGTTGCTGACGGCTTACCAAGTAATCAAACCCCCACCCTTTTTGTCAGCAGCAAAAACGAATTGTGGGTTGGCACCACCCAAGGCTTCGCCCGTTGGCTACCTTCCGAACAGAAATTTGAAGGTTTTGCCACCAACAAAGATATTCTCAATGCGGGATATGTCACTGCGATCAAAGAGGATCAACAAGGCCGCATTTGGGCCGCCAGCGAACGCGGTGTGTGGGTCTTAGATCCCAATACACAAGATCTCAAACAAATTACGCACTTGGATTACGACCCCAAGAGCCTTTCCAACGATGATGTCAATGGCATTTTAATTGACCGCAAAGGTCGGATTTGGATTGATACCTCACAAGGTTTCGATCGTCTCATTAAGTGGGATGGCAATACCGCTGAGTTCGAACATATCAGCGACACAACCGAGCATCCCAATCTATACATGGGCGGGAATTTACTCGAAGATGAACGGGGTCGCATTTGGACCCAATGGTTCATCTATGATCCCGAAACGAAAAAACTGAGTTTGCTCCCCAAGAGCACAGGTATCGATATCGGCACTGCGTGGATAGGTAGTTACACCAAAACCCATGACGGTCTCTTCATTTTTGGTGGCACAAAAGGCGCAGCCATTATCGCCCCAAACAAGTTCGATACTTGGGAGCACAATCCGCAACTCGCCATCACCCGTTTCAGGGTTGATGGAATCGATCAAAACCTCAATCAGATCAACACGGGATTGAAATTACGCACAGATCAAAAACGCTTTGAGTTAGAGTTCTCCGCGCTTGACTACCTCGTGCCGCAAAAAAACCGATACGCCTATCGCCTACTTGGTTATCAAAGCGATTGGATTGAAACCGACTCAGAACATCGCAGCGTCAGCTACGGCAATCTCTGGCCAGGTGAGTATACGCTTCAAATACGCGGTAGTAATCACCAAGGGGTGTGGAGTGACCAAGAAATCAGCATTCCCATCGAAGTACAACCCCAATTCTGGCAAACCAAGTGGTTCATACTTTGTATTTTATTTGGCGTTGGTGGCAGCATCTATTTCATGTATAAGATGCGCATTGAACGCGTACGCAAAGAAAAACGTATCCTGCAGGCTTTGGTCGATGCACGCACTGCAGATATTTTAAAACTAGGCGAAGTCGGGCAAGGCCTCACCGCCACACTCGATACCGAAAAAGCCTTCACACGAATTCGCGATCAAGTGTTTGCGCGTGTCGATGCCTACGTCTTTGGCATCGCCTTCTTTAACACGAATACCAATGCGATTGAATTTGATTACATGATAGAGGGCGGAGTTCGACAAGAACCCTTCCAATACACGCTCGATGAAAAAAATCGTCCGGCGGTTTGGTGTGTCGAACACAAACGGGAATTGCTAACGCATACCGAAGCGGAGTTGCTGCAATATTTTGACTATATCGCGCCGGCCAAGTCGGGCGAGCCTATGCAATCGATCTTGTATTTACCCTTGGTTCTCGAGGAAAAAGTAATCGGATGCATGACGGTACAAAGCCCGCGCAAACACGCCTATTCGCCCAATCAATTGGAGTTCCTACGCGCCCTTGTGAACTACGTTGCGATCGCGCTCGCCAACTCTCAATCACACAGAAATTTAGTGGATGCGCAGCGACAATTAGCGCAGCAAGAAAAGATGGCTTCTTTAGGTCAGCTGGTCGCCAACGTCGCTCATGAAATTAACACTCCCATCGGCGCCATCAAATCGAGCGGCAACAACATCTCCAACGCACTCAACACAGCGATGTCGGACTTGACGCGCTTAATGTATTTGCTCGATCACGATATTCGGGAATTGTTTCTCGACTTGATTGCCACACTCAATGAGAGCAGTATGATCTTGAATACCCGCGAAGAGCGGCGTGTTATCAGCGAGACCAGCACCGCTCTGGAAAATTTGGGAATTACTGAAGCGCGCCGCAAAGCAGCAATCTTGGTACAACTTGGCGCACAACAACAAATCGAACGCTTTCTACCTTTGCTCCAACATCAAGAATGTGATCGCATTCTACGGGCGGCCAATGAAATCGCGGCGATCGTTAATAGCACGAAAAACATTCAAGTCGCAGTTGATCGCGTCTCCAAAATTGTGTTCGCCTTCAAATCATTCTCACGCATTGGCACCAGCAACGAAAAACAAATGAGTAGCTTGCGTGAGGGCATGGAAACGGTTCTTACGCTTTATCAGAACAAGATTAATAAAGGTACGGAATTAGTTTGCCAATTTGAGGATATTCCCGATATCGCTTGCTGGCCCGATGAATTAGTGCAGGTATGGATGAACTTAATCCATAACGCATTACAGGCCATGGATTACCAAGGCATTTTAACAATTAGCATCAAGAAACGCGACAACAATGCTGTCGTGGTGATTGCCGATACCGGCCCCGGCATTCCGGAAGCGATCCGCGACAAAATCTTTGATGTATTCTTCACCACTAAACCAGCCGGTGAAGGCAGTGGACTTGGCCTCGACATTGTGAAGAAAATTATCAACAAACATCATGGCACGATCCACTTTGAAACGGAGATCGACAAGGGTACCAGCTTTATTATCTCGCTCCCTTACGACTACTAAAAACTTGTGTACCCAGGAGCCGTGATGTAAGCCGCATAGCGACTCAGATTCAAGATCTATTTTTTCACGAGTGTCGATCGCAAAAACGACACGATTTGATTCACAAAATCCTGATTGAGCGGGAGCATTGGATCACTGTAAGACTCAACCTGCTTACTGGTCTCCATCGAAACATCTTTGAAAATATGATTCATGCCTCGCACGATAATCAACTTTGATCCAGGTGCTGCGGCGGCCAACATTTCCGCTTCGCTCACTGGCACTTGTATATCGTGATCACCTTGTACAATCGCAATCGGCAAACGTAACTGTCCTAAGATATCTTTGGGTACCACTGGGAACCAAGAAATCAAATAGTTTTGCACACTTGGTCGATACAGAGGCAATAGAGGAGCTGGCACATCACGTACAAACTCACCACGCTCTAATTTGCCCAAGATCGATTCATTCGCTTGGGCGAGCTCCGGTGGAAATTTACCTTGCAATTGCGTCCGCAAAATCTTTGATGCCGCTTGCGCAGGACCAGCAATCGAAACTAAAGCATCTACTTTTTGATTTTTTGCTGCAAGAATGGCGAGGCTAGAACCTTCGCTATGACCAATCACTGCAACGCTACCGAAGCGATTATCGTTCGAGAGTTGTTTAATCCACGCTTCGACATCGCCGACATAGGTTTGGAAACGTAAACTCTCTTCATCACGCGCAGCACCAAGGCTTGCGGCGACACCGCGTTTATCAAAACGCACCGAGGCAAAGCCCGCGATGGCGAGCTCCTCTGCCAACATCTTCAAGCTATCATTCTTACCGCGCACGGCTGCCGAGTTACCGTCGCGATCAGTCGGTCCAGAACCTGCAACAATCAAGACGACCGGCGGTTTGGTCTTATGCGTCGGGAATAAAAGAGTGCCGTGCAAGGCATTATTGCCCTCGCCACACACCACCGGTAAGGTTTGGATCTCAGCAAAAGCGACTTGCGCCCAACTCAAAACAAACAGCAAAACGAGTTGCGGTATTCTCGAAACAGCCAACATAGTCTCTACTCCGAAAGCAAAACACAATGAACACAGCTGACCTCTGACTCTTCGCGACTTTGGTCGGCATCCCTGCTTTCGAAGTATAACAAGCCGCGACTATCGCGTACAGAAAACGCTACTTCGCAACAATTTCACTAGATGGGTGAGGCAAATACGAATTTCTCATCAAAAAATTGATATGCTGCCCTCGCTTTTTAATACAACGCCCGAAAGGACTAGCACAAACATGTTCAATCATTTTTCGCGCATCACTCGCACCACGTTTTATTCCGCATCGATCTTGTGCGTCGCGCTTTTCTCTAATACCAGCCAGGCGCAAGATCAATTTCTCAGCAACGAAAACATGCAAAAAGCATGTCAACTTCAAGAATCCAAAAAGTTTAAGTACGGAAACACCAATCAAGACAAACAAACACAAGTGATTTGTCGCGACATCGCTCTGCTAAAGCAAATCGCTCGTTGGTTTGAACTACTCAAGTTAGAGCCAAACAAGAATCTATCGAACAAAAATTTCGACGCAATGCTGCGTAAAGAACTCAACTACGTTAGGAGTGAACTCGGTGCAGGCCGTCAAATCCTTGAAAGCTTGCAGCTCAAGCCTAATGAGGGCTTGCTGTTGGAGCCGGCTCAATGGCAGATAGATCTTAATGGCGACGGCAAACTCAATCCTTGGGAAAAATATTTCTTTGCAGTGGTCAAACCCGGTGAGCGCCCATTCAACCTAGGTATGCCTAGCGATGATCCCACTTACTATCAACAACACTTCAATCTTGAAGCTCGCTTTCGGGTCGATCAAAGTGATGTCTACTGGGCTCTTGCGTATCATCAGTTTTTCGAAGGTTTCGCTAACTTCATTTTGTCTTTCCAGCTTGACGAATCGAAGCGCGGTCAATTTCAAATCAATATGATCGATCAAGCTTCACTCACGAAAGCCCATCAGCTGATTGGTAGCGGTCTCGCGACATCTGAAAAAATGCGTCAGTCTTTACTCGCAGAGACTGATGATGAACTCGAATGGATTCCGAATCCGCACCAGAAGAATCATGTTTTTCCGCTCGCCATGAACCAAGTCGCCTTCGACTTGTGGGGACAATTTCTAGCCGAGTTCACTCCCTTATGGAATGGCAAAACACTGGCCACAGCACAGCCTGATGCCGGCGGATTAATTGGTGAAGTTGGTCGATTATGCCCAGCCGGAACCGGCATTAGTGTCGCCACGCTGTTCCAAAAAGCGCCGTCTAGTTTTTCACACTTTAAATCAACTCAGTATGCTTGCACCAAGATCGATGCGAAACATCCGCAGAGCGGATTTATGGAATTCGCTCGTAAAGCCATCGAACAAAGCGCGCGTGAACGCGGCAATCCCGAATGGAGTTTTCTACGATATTTTTATTGGGTGAACTAAGCTCAGCGAAAGTCGCTACCCGACGCATTGATGTAGCAAAGTAAGATGCCACCCGCAGAACACTGCTCGGTGGCATTTTTACTTTGGTGTCGTGCACTACGATGAATAGTCAATCAGACTCTCATCAAAACTAAATAAAGCAACTAAGTCGGATACCACATCGAGAACTAAGACGGAAACTAAGTCGATAAATTATATTGGTCAGGACTAATGCCGATCAGGCTCAGAGCAGCACTGGTATCGGTGGGTGTCACTAGGGCTGCGATCTGCATGCCTTTGGCAATGGAATCATTGTCGCTGTTATAGTTGAGCCCTGCCTTGACGGCAAAGGCATGTGCCACAGTGACTTTATTGTCGAGAAGATCGGCCACCCAACCGTACTGCGAGTCACCTTTGAAAGTGTGTGCGCTATACAAAATCTTTAGAACCAAACTGCCGTGATTATCAACACCACTCGATAAAGCATTCGTCCAATATTGCAAGCCTTCAGGATCGGCGCCATCGACACGGCCCAACACATTTTTATAGATGACATTCACGAAGGCTTCATTCGTCATGTCCTTGGTGTAGCCGGTCAGCGCTGAGAAAGCAATTCCTGCACCGTAGAAGGACTCGGCAATTTGCATCAAACTGCGGCCACCTTTCAAATCGTTGATCCAGTATTGCAATCCATCTGCATCTGGTACTCGGTTAAAGAAGGCGACATAGAGTTCTTCAAGGCGCATTAATTCGATCGCTGAAATCGATGAGGCCACCGCCTGCACCTGTAAATTGACGGTCATGTCCGTGAAGTGGAGGCGCTCGATATTGAGTAAAGCATCGGTCCCTTCTTTACCAACCACCGTCATACCGCCACCGATCGCGCTACCTAGATTTATTTTATAAGAGGCTCGATTGCTACCAAAGTTGACCGTATCGTTACCACCTTGGCCATCAATCACATCATTACCCGCCGTTGCTTGAACTGCGTCATTCTTTTCAGTGGCATAGAAGTATTTTCCCTGTGAGCCAACTCCAAGATTTCCGCCTAGTCCATCGCCCCCATACAACCACTTCAAAGCAGCGATATCGTCGGGGCCATACACTGAGTGCAAATTGGTTTGCTGATACGACATCAAGGTATAGTCAGTGTTATCTTCTTCTGCAGGCAAAGTCACTGAGCCTTCAAAAGGATGCTTTAATCCCATCGCATGACCGATCTCATGCATTAAGAGTTCATATGCGTAATTGCCAGCGGCTGGCGCCGCGTAACGATCACCTGATTCGGCATTGTCGACATACACGTAGGCCTGAGCGACATAGCTGACGATTGTCTGACTGGGGTCGTAAGAGTAGTTAAAGGTCCATTGCGTCAAACCAGCATTATTCGCATTGGTGATATTGGCATTGGCAAAATGCAGGTCCGCCTTGGTGCCGTTCGCCACTTCCGAAAAAGTAATACCAGTAATCTGGTTCAAGGTGTTCAGAATTTCACGCACCGCATTTTTTTGCATGATGTTAAATGCCGTCAGTGCGCCGCTTACGCCATTACTTTTCGGATCAGTGCCTTCGGTCACCGAAAAACTGTAATACAAAACAGTTCGGCTTGGGGTAAGCCAATTCCAACCAGGACCAGTATCGAGTAAAGCATCGATATGATTCCATCCTGACAAAAAACTCGCTTTGATGGTATCTAATTTGGGCACGACGACATCCTTAACAAACAACAAACACTACACCTTACAGATCTATTTCATTGTAAGCTAAATAGTCACCGCTGGTGAATGCCTTTGATGGTGACTGCATTTTTGGTGACTGCCTTTGTTGGCGAAATCCCTTGTGCTGCCACATCATTGATTTTCAGACCACTTTCTTATCCTATGCGCCCACTATCCAAGTTCAAATCTCGCTTCACATTGATACTCCTAGCGCTGCTTGGGATTCTTATTTTGTTGGTGCTCGCAGTCTTGATGAATACTGCGCGCCAAGTTTCAAAACAAACAAAAGCGCAAGCGGTGGCGCCAATCTCAATCGACGAGAACGGTGTTTTGAACAATCTGAGCCAGTCGATTCAATTTGCCACTGTCTCTTCTGCTGAAGATGCGAATCTGAATGCAGAGGAATTTCGGCGTCTACATCAATTATTTCGACGCGCTTTTCCAAACGTTTATCAACGCGCTCATGAAGAAATCATCGGCAATCTCAGCATCTTACTGACCATCCCCGGCACACAAGCCGATGCGCAACCAATCCTTCTGTTAGCCCATCAAGATGTTGTGCCGATTGCGCCAGGAACCGAAGCGGCATGGACCTATCCACCCTTTTCTGGTGCGATCAAGGATCAATTTGTGTGGGGACGAGGCGCATGGGATAACAAGTCCAACCTCATGGCGCAGCTCGAGGCTTTGGAATTATTGTTAAAGTCAGGCTTCCAAAATCAGCGCACGATTTATCTCGCTTTCGGAGCTGACGAGGAGGTGCAAGGCCTACGGGGCGCAGCACAGATTGCATCGATGCTCAAACAGCGCCAGATCCGCTTACATAGCGTATTGGATGAAGGACTATTGATTACCCATGGCATGCTACCCGGTCTCGATGCGCCGGCAGCGCTGATTGGCGTCGCAGAAAAAGGTTATTTGAGTGTGGAGATCACGGTGAAAGCGGTACCAGGCCATTCGTCCATGCCCCCCAATCCGGGTCAAAGCGCGATTGCTAAACTTGGTAAAGTCATCAGCTATATTGATCAACATCCACGACCACTGCAAATCGCTGGCGTCGCGCGTGAATTATTCAACACGGTAGGCCCGGAGATGCAGGGCTTGAATAAATATGCTCTGACCAACCTATGGCTACTTCGGCCAGTGGTCGAAGCACAACTACGCAGCAGTGACGCTAGCCGCGCTTTGCTTCAGAGCACAACCGCACTGACGATAGTGCAAGCGGGGAACAAAGAAAATGTTTTGCCAGGACAAGCACAAGCCATCGTCAACTATAGGCTTTTGCCGGGCGACAGTAGCTCGGCAGTCGTCGCGGATCTGAAGACTGCCATCGGCACACTGTTGAGCGAAGCGGAATTTAGCGTGCGCGCTTTACCGAATGCAGTCGAAGCCTCGCGTATCAGTTCTCATCGAAGTCTACCGTATCAAATTTTACAGCAATCGATCAAAGACATCTTTCCAGAGGTCGTAACTGCACCGGGTCTGATGTTGGGTGCAACCGATTCGATTAAATTTGAAGAACTCAGTGATCACATCTACAAGTTCTCGCCCGTACATGCAAACGATCGAGATCTACAACGATTTCATGGTACCGATGAGCGTGTCTCGGTCAGCAACTATTTGGACATGATACGCTTTTATTATTTGTATTTGAGCCGCGCCAGCCGACTCGAATAATCCAAACACAAAGGCTTAACTTAGGCACGCGCTCGCCACGTTCTGAGACCGCGTTCAATTCTTTGCAAAGCCTCTTGTAAGCGCGGAATCGACTGTGTGTAGGCGAATCTGACATGGGCTTGTGCACGATGTCGGCCAAAATCTAGGCCTGGTGTAAAGGCGACATGTTCGGTCTCTAAAAAATGCTGACAGAAAGCGTAGGCGTCCGGTGTGTCCGGGCAAAGTTCACTGATATCTGCATACAGATAAAAGGCACCTTCTGGCTCAACTTCAATCTTGAATCCTAGTTGGCGAAGGGCTGGTAACAGAAAATCACGGCGTGCCGCAAACTCCGCACGGCGTTGTTCGAAAATGACCTGACTCTCTTCCGTAAAACACGCCAACGCCGCCACCTGCGCAATACTCGAGGCGCTAATGTAGAGATTTTGCGCCAACTTTTCTAACTCTGGAATGGCACTTTCTGGTGCTACCAACCAGCCCAAGCGCCATCCCGTCATACCGAAATATTTCGAAAAACTATTCAATACGAAGGCATTTGAATCGACCTCTAAAACGCTGCTCGCATCAAGACCATAAGTCAGTCCGTGATAGATCTCGTCGACCACCAAGTGCCCTTGTTGACGTCTTACCGCATCAGCGATAGCAGCGAGTTCTGCTCGGCTCAAAACGGTGCCAGTTGGATTCGCAGGCGAAGCCACTAAAGCACCAACGCTGTCCGCATTCCAATGACCAGCGATCAGTTCTGGCGTTAATTGATAGCGTTCATGCGCCCCTACCGGAACCAACTGGGCAGAGGCTTCAATTAAACGTAGAAAATGGCGGTTACACGGATAGCCGGGATCTGCCATCAACCAATGCTTACCCGCTTCGACCAACAAACTGGTGGTCAGTAACAAGGCGCCTGAACCGCCTGGGGTGATCATAATTCGATTCGGATTGATCTGAACCTGATAACGTTTTTCATAGAAAGCAGCGATCGCTTCTCGTAATTCGGGCAGACCACGGGCTGCGGTATAGCGAGTCTTGCCCGCCCCTAAAGCAGCTTGCCCAGCGGCGACAATCGGCGCCGCCGTCGTGAAATCAGGTTCGCCGATTTCAAGGTGGATAATGTCATGCCCTTGTGCTTGTAACTCGTTCGCCCGGGCTAACAAGGCCATGACATGGAAAGGTTCTATTGCGGCACTACGTTGACTATAAGCAGGTGGCATACGATTTGAGTTTGAGCTTCACTAGAAATACACAAATCATCGTCGATTCAGATCGACGGCGATCATAAGGATTGAAATCGCAAGAAGGGTCACAAATAAACTCTATTGTGCAGCTTGCCAATAAACTGCAGTGTACTGGCAAGCACCTTGTTTGTGAAATACGCAAAGCTGATGCCGGTATCGCTTTTCATGATGTCGACCGACGCTGTAGTTGATATTTAAGCCAGCACCACGTGATCAAGCGATGCCTCCGTCTGCTGCGTATTCATGCGTTTCCAGCGCAGTTCCAAGGCAAAGATACTGACCAAATAAATCGTCACCACGATTACAGGTTGGAGTACAAAACTATGTTCAGGAGCGACTAACCACGCCAAGGTGCACAACACGGTTCGTGCGATCGCATGGAAGTATCCCACCCAGTGCTGCATCAAAACCCCCATAGGTAGCCACATAATGCCAGTCAATACAGCCACAGCGAACGGCAAGGCGCGATAGTTTTGCATGAAGAATGGCAGCGCGATTGCATACACCAAGAAGCTCATCCCGACCGTACTGAGTAAAACTGTATCGAAAAAATTGCGTTGTTGTTTTGCTTGAAATTTCAAACGTTCACCAGTCAACTTCGCTAAGCCCATCGCGAGATAAACGATGCTTCCAGTCCCGACAAAAGTCGCCAATACTTGCGTTTGCGGCGTTGCAAACAAACCGAAAAATATGAGGGCGAACCAGACTAGGCAACCGGCCAATGGCATTGCCAAAAATCGACGCTGGCGGAACGAAGCGAGCTGCTGGTCTAAACTGACATGATGAGAATTGTTCACGGCTTGAGTTTGAACGGGAGCGGAAACTGGCATTTTGATTCTCCTTGAGCGTGATTGGATTCAATAAGCTAGTCTGAATAAACAAGTCAAAATAAGTTCGCCAACTCAGCTTATTGCGTATGAGGAGTATCATGCCAGCCTTGTTTAATCAGGCCCAGTAGCACTTGTCATGACTTTACATGACAAGTGTCATATCAAAAAAACTGAAAGAAAATCAGCAGATGCGGGTCTAAAAGACAGATCCGCTAATCATGTGACGCGTGTATCCTGTTCTAACAGCACAATCACTTCATCAAATTCATATTGCGCCAAATGTTGGTCGATGCGGCCTAGGGTTGCTGCTGGCAGAGCCCGCATAAAAACATGGCGGTGTTCTTCATAAAACTGCGTGCAATCACCACTATAAGAAGCCAAAAGTTCTTTCAATTCTGCCAGACGCGCTACGATAGTTTCCGGTTTGATGTCTTCATGCTGATCGCTCGGCGTAATAGAAGTTTGATGTACCGGTAAAAATCGCTGCAGCTCAAGCAGGACTTGATTCAGCGATTGATGCAAGCGCTCTGCATGCACATGCACATCTTGCCAATTGTCTTTATCTTGTTTGTACATATGCAACGACAATTCCAATTGCACCGCATCGGCTTGAACCTGCTTGGCGCCAATGCTGCCGGCAAGCCCTTTCAGCGTATGCACTAACATTAAGGACTTATCGAGTTCTTCCACTTCGATCGCTTGCTTGATCTGATGCGCGGTTTGTGTCTGGCCAGAGCCAAAATTGGCAAGTACTTTCAGATACAAATCGCGCTTACCCATCATCTGGCTCAAGCCCTGATTGGTGTCGATATGACGCAGGCTGGTGAAGTCCAAGGTCTTTTCACCGGTCACATCGTAAACAGCGCGTTCTTCTTGCACAGAGTGCGTATGATGCGTCACCGCCTTATGTTCTAACCAACGCGCCAACATCGTAAATAATGCATTCGGTTGCACTGGCTTCGGTAGGAAATCTTGCATGCCTTCGTCCATACAACGCTGCCGTACATCCGCCATTGCATGCGCTGTCATCGCAATCACGGGCACATGGTGTAGGCGATCTTGAGCCCGAATTTGGCGGGTCGCTTGATGACCGTCCATACCCGGCATTTCGAGGTCCATCAAGACCAAGTCATAGGTTTCTGGTGTCGCCGCAGAGAGTTTATCAAGAGCTTCTTGACCTCCACTCGCGACTTCAACTTGAATCCCAACTGTATCGAGTAATTCAACCGCAATTTGCTGATTGATTTCATTATCTTCCACCAGTAACACCAGCGTATTCGCGTAGTGATTTTTCGAAGTTGAAATCGTGCGCCCCATCGCCAACAAATTCGCTTCCGTGCAAACATTACATGGCACCGTGAACTCGAAACATGAGCCAGCCCCATAGGTACTACTGACACTAATCTCACCGCCTAAAAGTTCGACCAATTGACGTGAGATCGAGAGCCCCAAGCCAGTGCCACCAAACTTACGACTGGTCGAGCTATCTGCTTGGGTGAATGCCGAGAACAACTTCTCGATTTGATCTTGCGTCATCCCGATCCCGGTGTCGCTAATCGCAAAGCGCAATAACACGGGTAATCCGGCTTGTTCGGGACCTGGGCTGAGATTTTCCAAACTTATTTGGACACTACCTCGCTCAGTGAATTTGATCGCATTGTTGACGAGATTCACCAAAATTTGTCCAAGACGCATCGCATCGCCGACAAGATACCGTGGCACATCAGCTGGCAGGTCGATTTCTAAATGTAGTCCCTTTTCATGCGCCTTTTGAATTGTGACGGTTTGCACATGTCCCAATACATCATCGAGCGAGAACGGACTAAAGTCGACTTCCATCTTGCCGGCTTCAATTTTGGAGAAATCCAAGATGCTATTGACGATGCCGAGTAGTGAGTTACCGGCATCATGTATCTTATCGAGATAATCCCGTTGCTTTGCGGTGAGCTCCGTTCTGAGTGTCAAATAGGCGAGTCCGATAATCGCGTTCATGGGCGTGCGAATTTCATGGCTCATGTTTGCCAAAAACGAGCTCTTCGCTTCGTTGGCTAATTCCGCCATCTCACGCGCATGCAATTCCGCAGCGACTTTTTCCGCTAAAATTTGTTGATGGCTACGTTGGGCTTCGGCTTGCAAATCCTGATCTAAGGAATCCGCTGCGCGACGAATAGAACGAACCTCATCGGGACGATATTGATTGAAGTCTGGCTTGTTACCAATGAGGAGCAAACCGGTCAACTGACCGCGATGCGTGAAAGGAACCAACAACGCGCTTTCACCAGCAATCGCTTGCATTGCTTGAGGCAGGCGTCCCGTCAGCATCCGTGCTAATTCACCACCCAAGGCACTAATTTTTTGCGGAGCCTCTTCTAGATCACCAGCAATCCGATTGCAATAACCTTCATGGCAAGTGTAGATGACCACCTTAGCACCACCCGTGTAGGCTTTGAGCGCATGCAAGTAATGAGCTGCTAATTCATCTTGCCCTATCATATTGGCCGCATTTGCGACGGCAATTTGTAAGGCTTCTTCTTGAGCACGCCATTTCGGATACAGCCAAGTGCGCACCAAGCGCTCGGCGATACGCTGCAAAGGCGGAAATAAGGCAATCAGAACAGCACCACAAGCCACATCAAAACAGAGCGTTTTCCAGCGCGCATCCAGAGTGAATAAAGGCGCAATCACTAGCTGCATTCCTGTCGCACTGAGAGATATCCCGATCGCGATCAGGCTGTACACACTGAATCGATTAATCGCAAAACTGAAATCAAACAAGCGATTGCGTAAAAGCGCAAAACCGAGCCCACAGTAGGCAACAAAAATCACGAAGGAGTTGAAGAACTCAAAATAGACAACTGCCCGCTCTTCGAACATGATTCTGAACAGATTATGGAACATATAAATCGTATATATGTTCCCCATGCAGAAACCGATCCATGCCAATCGTTGACGTGTGATGCCGGCACTCGCACGCCACGACAGTATTAAGGCTCCCAAAGACAACAGCACCGACGCAATCGCCGAGCAGCGCCGCCACACCAATAAATTAATCTGCTCACGTATTTCGAAAGGCAGCCAACCTATACGCACTAAGATGTAGGCAATGGTATAGCTCGCAAAGAGCGCGACGTAGACATAGAAGCCATAGCGTACCCAAGCTTTATCCCAGTGACGTCGGCCTTCCGGAAAGATGAGGCAAAAATACGTGAAGTAGACGTAACCAACGAAAACTTCGATTGGAAACACATAAACAGCGAGGAAGTCTTGCAATGGTCCGCAAGGCAAGTAAGAAATAAAAGTGTCGGGAACAATCGCCAGCATGGCCACTGACAAGATCCGCATTGGCACACTCGCAGCATGTTTCCACGCCAGCATACCAATAATGAAAAGTACAATGTAGCTCGTGGCAAATTGTACTAAGCTAATTGCCTGCCAAACCTCAGCTTGTTTGAGCAACTTAGGGACGGGCTGAATCTCAAGATACTCAGGCTGAGGCTTACCAGCAGGATCTTGGCGGAACAGATAAATACCAATTCTATCGTCGACCGCAAACAAGCGCCCTTCATCGCCAGGATGTTCGAAGACAATCCGGTCGCCTTCTTTGACGCCATAAGGGAGTAATGGCGAACGAGCGTTGATGCCCTCCACCGGTAAGCGGTAGTCGCGGTCGGCACTGGCCAAAACTAAGCCAAGCTCACCAGCAACCCCAGGGCCCGCCGCACGTTGCCAATGCAGGCTGCCCCAAATATTCAAGCTACCAAAGAACAGCACGAGGCTGAACATGAGGATGCGAAATTGTTGGTTCGATAGCGAGGGTATTTTCATGCCGTCTTAGCGTCAGAGAAATAAGGTTCGTGACACCGATGGATACCCGCCTTCTTGGTCGACGAGGTGCCCTTGGTCTGAACACGTTTCCTGCATGACTAGAATTGATCGACATTCAAGCTTCTTTGAATATCATTCACTCTAGCTAAAACGTTTATTTTAATTGCTCGCCTTTGTTTTCTTTGTATCCCTCCGGAAAAATTGTCAAAAATCACTTTCCGGTTGGCGTTAGATTGCTTTTTTAACTATTTTCTGTGCCGCCCACACAACGCCCTATCTCCATTTCGAGAAATCGCGTTGCAAGATCGTCGGGAGTCCTCATTCATCGGCCATAGCCTAAATCACTAATTTCTTTGATCCGCCCTTCTTCTATCACCACGCGTTGCATAAATTGATTCGGACCAAAGTTATAAATCCATTCCTCGATGGTGGTCTCAATTTCACGCTCAACTTCCACCACTTGGTTCGGCAAATTTTGAGGGTAGACTCCCGGCAAAGGCCGCTGTTTGACACGCACCGTACGACGCTCGATACGGGAACTTGCACTGGCCGGAGCGCCACATCGTTGTGACAGCTCTAACTTATGCATACCGACTTCAATAACATATGAATTACATCGAAAACTACCGGCATATGCTGGAGAAGCGCTCATCCAAAGTCCGCACATAGCACTGCAGAGAACGACAAAGCGAGTGGAAAGGAGTTTATTCAAAGTCATGATCATCATTTGAGAAAGTCATTATCTCTTCGCAACGAGCGCTACCTCGAATTGGTTGACCATCAATCGGCACGGCGATACCAAATCCAATAAATCAGACTGAGCAATAAAAGAAATGGCACACCGGTAGCCAAGCTCAAGTAAAACTCTTGCGTCCATAAAGTGGTCAACATCAGAGCCAACATCAAACCAGCCCCGAGCAAACTCGAGTACGGGAAACCCCACATCTTAAAAGCCAGCGCGGGGGCATTAATCCGTGCACGATAACGACGAAAACACCAATGCGTCACAAAGATCATGAACCAAGCAAACATGGCTCCAAACATGGAGATCGCCATCATGTACACAAATGACGATTGCGGATACAAGACGCTGACCAAGGCGGCTAAAGCAATCCCGCCGCAAGATGCAAACAAGGCCAGCATCGGCACTCCCTGCGCGTTCAATTTGCCTAACAGCGGCGAGGCGAATCCACCGCGCGACAAGCTAAACAACATCCGTGTTGCTGAATAGAGTTGACTATTCATGGCCGATAGCGCGGCGATCAAAATCACAAAATTCATAATGCCCGCCGCGCCCGGAATTGCCGCCGCTTCCATCGCACTCACAAAGGGACTCTTACCCTGCCCAGCTTGGTTCCAAGGCAGAATCGCCAAAACTAAAATCAAGGTCAGCCCATAAAACAAAATCAGACGTACCAAAGCCGAACGAAAGGCACCGGTAATCGCGGCCTGTGGATCTTGTGCCTCGCCTGCCGCGACTGCAATCATTTCTATGCTGAGATAACTGAACAAGGCGACGATAACAGCAAGCCACATACCGCTCCAGCCTTTGGGGAAGAAGCCACCAAATTGCACATAATTATGAAAGCCGATTGCGCCATTGACCGGCGCGTTCCACAACATCCAAGCACCGGTAGCGATGAAGACGACAATCGCGAATACTTTGATACTCGAGAAAAAATACTCCAAACTACCAAACAAATGCACGCTCACTGCATTAACAAGAATCAGCAAGGCCGAGAACAAGGAAATCCACCACCATGCTGGCGTTCCAGGGAACCAATACTGCATATACAGCGCGATGGCAGTGACCTCGGTCCCGATCACCAGCACATTGGCGGCCCAATAGGCATAGCGCACTAAGAAGCCTGCTAAGGGACTGACGTAATGCTCAGCAAAGGCACCGAAGGAGCCTGAAGTAGGATGCGCCACCGTCATCTCAGCCAAACAGCCAACCAAAAGCAAAGCGATAACGGCACCTATTGCGTAACTGATCAACACGCTTGGTCCTGCAAAACTGATCGCAAAGCCACTACCCAAAAACAAACCCGTACCTATCGCACCACCAATCGCTAGCATCGTCATTTGTCTTTGACTCAAGCTGCGCTGCAGGCCTTGCTCACGTGCTTGAATTTGTTCGAAGTCTTTGATCGAAGGCTTGGTCATACAGGTCCTTGTTTTAACTAGACGAATCTTTATGCGCTGCTAGACAAATCTCACAAAATAGGTCAGAGCAGCATCTCTCGAAGCAACGCAAGTCTAATTCTGAGCCAAAAAAAACGCCAGACCTCTGGCGAGACCTGGCGGTGAAGTAAGGGAATCACACAACAATGAACTGCGTCTTAGGATTCAAAACAACAGTTCGTGGACAACTCAGAACAAATAAGACCTACAAAGAACTAAGAACCAAGAAAATAGAACAAACAAGGAAGCAATAAGACTATCCGTGATTAAGGCACCATCAAGTCACTCAATTTCTTGGCGAATTTAATGATCCACAAACGGTTTGGACGTTCAAGATCTGAACCGCGCGCAACTCTTGCCGTGTTACCGAGGCTACATCCGCTCGCATTTGCTGTCGTTTGTATCGCGCCATTAGCGTCGACTGTGCACTTGGTGATATCAGCACCGTCGATCACACTACCATTCGCGCTTTGTACGATAGATTTCAAACCGAAATCATCATCATTCACCAAGGCCAAAGTGTAATCGTCGACAAGCGCAAGACCTTCTGCTTTTTCTGCCATCCACGCAGCGGCGTTCAAATCAAATAACACAGTTTTCTTTAGAGGAATCACATTTGCATAGTTCGCGGCATTCACTGCCACGCCACTCATACTGCTCTTCTCTAAATCCGTACCTAAAGCCGCAATGTCCGTCGCATCAGCTGGAATTTGTACCAGCATCAGACGATTGAATACTTTGCCATCAACACCGGCTCCTTGTTCGATCACGATGAATTTACCATTACCGAGCGACACCACATCACCCAGTTTGGCATTGCCGGTTTTACCACTAGCGTACATACGGCTATCGATGGGATAAGCGTATAACTTTGATTTTTCAGTGTTCGGATCAAACTCCACCCAACGCGTGAATTTAGCGTAATCCTTGATGCTTTCGCTGGTCGCGGCGTTCGCTCCTGGCACAAGATAACTTGCTTTACCATCATCAAGCGGGCTTTGAATAAAGCCATGCAATTTTCCGCTGGCAACTTCAAGCGACAAACCTTCCATACCGCGATTGGCACGACGTTTAGCCAATACAGCAGGCAAATCAGCGGCACCACTACCCGGCTGATACTTCTTCAAAATAACGCCCGTGTTGATATCGATCTTCAAGATGAATGGTCCATATTCATCCGATACCCACAGCACATTGCGGGCTTTGTCGAACACCACCGATTCCGTATCGAGACCATAGTCACTAAAAAGAGCTTTAGAGCTAGTTTCGTAGCGCGCAGCGTCGGTTAAAGGAACTTCGCCAGACGCGCCGACTTTGCCACTCGCAATTGACAAACCACTGGCAGGAATGCTGCTGGAAAATTTAATCGGCATGCTTGATTTCAATACAGCACCTTGCTTACCGACGCTAATGATACCGATAGATGGAACGAAGCTCGGCGCAGGAAAGAATTTCCCATCACTGGTTCCACTCGCACCCGGCGTTACACTGCTATTCGGCACTTTCGGACCATCACCATTGGGGCCGCGATCCGTAATGCCGTAGAACTCCAATGAACCATCCGCCGCCACACCTTTAAAACTCAAGCCTGAGCCATAAGAAGGTAAGAATCCATTAGGAAAATCTTTCTTGATCGCTTCGACACTACCTTCATAAGGAATGTAAAAAGACGGCGCGGCTTGAATTTGATAACGTGTAATGCTCGCCGCTACCGAGCCTAGGGCATTGGTCTGCGAGACAGATTCAATAAAGGGAGTACCGATCTGCGACGCCAAGGTATTCTCAAAGTGCTCTTTCGCCAAAGCGCGTCGATCACTATCGACCGTTCTTGTTTGGTAAGCTGCAGGCAAGCGCGCTTGCACTGCACTCATAGCCAGATTGAAGTTAGAGCTAGCGGCCGAAAAATCCATGCTTTGTGCAGCTAACGCAGTCTTCACACTACTTTCGATTTGAATACCGTTCGAAGGATCATTATCTTGGTCGAGTAACTGCAAGAACATCAGACGATTGATGACGGCATCATCACGATGATTGCTACTGCTGGCGAGCTGCAAAGGGCTCAAGACGCTTGCGCATCCTGCACTACCTAGGTTGATTCCGCCAACCGCGAAATTCACTGTATCTCCAGTGTTGCAGACAAATCCGCCAATATTGGAAGTACTGCCCTTGATGCCATTTGCGTTGTAGTCCAAACCTTCTACGGCAGAGTCTAAAAAAACGCCGAGCACAGGTTGAGCTTTAGGGGTAGACGTATCACTCGAGCCACAGCCCGTCAGAGCAGCGACTGCACTAGCGATTGCGATTCCAGAAAATAAAGTGTTCTTCATGATCTCAAGACAGCGAGTTTAAAAGCCGTCAATGTAGCCATGCAAAATGACAGCTTGATGACCACAAGCCAAGATCAAGAAATTATGCTACCTTGCTATAAAGTGTAATCATCCAGCCGGAAAAATCGACATGAACACAAGCTGCCCTCATTGTCAGCAAGCACTCAGTAGAAAAGACTTATTCATGCGAGCAAAAATTGTTTGCTCGCATTGTCAACAACTGTCTTGCTATGGAAATTTCTGGCAATGGCTCGCTGCAGCTGTGAGCGCGCTGGCAATCACACTGATAAGCCTTGTTGGGCTTCAGCAGTTTGGCGGCATTTGGGTATTGATGCTGTCAGTGACTCTTGGACTCTGTGCGCTTGGTGTGGCCATGATCTTCTTCCTCAGGCCCGTGCCATATAAAGCCGCTTCTTGGCTAAACAAGGTCAAGTAGAGCGAAGCTGGCGAAGCTAAAAAGCGATCGCTTATTCGGATTTCATTCTTTCACAAATCGTATCAAGGCGCTGCAAGATCTCACGCAAGAGCACGGTATTTTGATCGACATTCGTTGGCTGCCCATGTGCATGCTTCAAACGCTCACGTCGTTCCAAAATCTGCTGACGAAATTCATGTGCATCGATCAATCCCACTAAACGCATATCGTGCGCTTGACCCGCACTTTGACCTGCGGTCTCGAAGCGCAAGATACTCAAGTTAAACATCTTCAACAGCGGGCCTTCGACAAAAGTCACGTCTTGAATATTTTCCAGTGGGATGGTCTTTTCAACTTGAAACAAAATTCCCTTGCGGAAGCGCAGCGAATTCTCACTCAATTCACATTCGAGCTTATCGAAATAATGACGCGCCCACCATTGGCCGACGCCGCATAACCAAATGATGGCAAAGGGAATGCCAATCACGGTGATGGCGAAGATTGCTGCACCATAGGCGACCAGATAAGGACGAATCAGAGGATTGAAACTCGCTTTTATATTCGTAGAGCTCATAGGATGTGAAGTGAGGGGAAAATCATCAAAAACGAAGCAGACCGAAAATCGATTTCGATCTGCTCCACGCACACAGTTAATTTTTACCGCAGCTTATTTGCTCCCACGCGGATCCACAATCGTGATCGGCTCCGGAGCTACACCATAAGCGCGGATATCGGGGCGATACATATCTTCAGCATAGGTCGCTGGCACACGGAAACGACCAGGCGTCACCACGCGCAACATGTAGAACAACTGTATCGTATCGCCATTCAATTTCACAGCCGCGACATAGCGATCATCGCGATACTCTTGATGCTTAATGCGACTATCGTTGATGGCATTGCCGACGTTAACTTTATCAATCGTAAATTCGCCGGCTTGTGGACCTTGCGAGAGGTTCATGTTTTCGACTTCAAGGCCAGCCGGAATATGATCGATAATCATGGCGTCTTCAATCACTTGTTTCGCCTTCGCTGTGACACGAACGATCAACATATCGCCGACCTTCAAACTACCACCACTCCATGGCTTGCCAGCGACCGTAAACCATTTACGTTCGAGGCTGATCTTATCGCTACTTGCCACCGGAGCTTTGCTTGGGAAGCCAGCCGCTTCAACTTCCAACCACAAGGCATTCGTACCCTTGTTTTCAATCGTGATGCCTTTGCTGGCGAGACTAGGATCAAAGCTACGGCTCTCGGTGTTTTTCGAGGTCAGCGTCGTACTACCATCGACCGTCTTCACAATCGCCTCCCATGGATCGGTCACGGTACCGCCCGCTGCACGCGCTGCCAAGAACAAGGCGATACGTTCCTGCGTCGAATAATACCAACGTGGCTTCGCTAAACGCTCCGACAAATTCACCAAGAGTGTCTCGCGTTGTGGATGGCTGATCTTGTGGCGCAACATCAAGGCGTAAGACATCGCTTGATCACGGACTGCCGTACCATAATCACCCAGCCAATCCCATTCCCAGTCGGTACGAATACCGTAGGGACGCGTCATCGCTTCATTGAAGGCGACATCAGCACGTTTTTGGTCACCCATCAACTGTAATGCCAAACCGAGATGCATCAAAGGCAAAGGTGATTTGGCGCGATCGCGGTAACTATCGTGCAGCAAACGCAAAGAAGCGAGTGAGGCTTTTTGATCACGCGCCAACATGTAGCCAATGTGCGCTAACTCGGCGAAACGTTGATGGCTATTGCGGATCAAATCATAGTCGCGCCAATCATAGTGGCCGTTCGCGTCCGGCTTCACCGCCGCTGGCAATGGCGAGAATTGATTCGCAGCACCGTTGAGTTTATCGGTCATCCATTTTTGGGCTCGCTTGTTCATTTCCTCAGGCACATTGAATCCAGCTTCGCGTGCGTCGGCCAAGAAGCTAGTGACATACGGCGTCAACCACGCTTCATACGAACCATCGGTGCCATTCCATAAGCGGAAGCCACCTTCAGCCCCTTGCATACCAGCGATACGCGCAATCGCTCCTTCAATAAACTTGGCGCGCTGTTCACGCGTATGCGGTTTCAAACCGACCGCTTTGGCGCTTTCTTCATCGATAAACACATGCGGATAAGCGGCGCTGGTGGTTTGTTCTAAACATCCGTAAGGATAATCCAGCAAGCCTTGCACAATGCTCCGCACGTTGAGAGGTGGACGATTCGACATTGCCACACTGAGCGTTGCAGAACCCTTATAGAATCGTTCGACCAAGGCAGCGTCAATCTTTTGCGTCGCACCTGGTTCGATGCGAATCCGACGTGCATCTTGCTCGCGGGCGACTGGCGGCTGAATCTGCAATGCAAATTCGCGATGGATCACCACCGGTTTTGCCCCCGCTGTTTTGACATCTAAACTAATGCGCGATAAACCATAGGCTTCGGTTGGCTCCACATTGAAACGTAAAATCGAACGCTGCTTGTTCGCCAGCTTCAGACTACGGTCACCCTCACTAATTTTCAGCAATTTATCTGCCGACAATTTGACGCTAATGGCCTGTTCACCGGGCATCATATTCGTCACATCAAGCGCCAAGGTCGACACATCGCCAGGACCAATGAAACGTGGCATCGCGATTTCGGCGACAATCGGCGCACTGACCACGACTTCTTTCTCACTACTGCCATAGGCTTCTTCGGTCGACGCCACCGCCATCAAACGCAGAGTGCCGTTGAAGTCAGGAATATTCAGCGGGATATCCGCTTCGCCTTTGTCATTGAGTTGAATCGGGCCCGAAAACAGATCCACCAATTTCACTTTTTTCGGCATGCTCTTAGTGTCGCGTTTTCCTGCATCACCACCCCATTTGATTCTACCGATGGTGCCATCTAAACGCTCAATCAATTTGCCGTACAAATCACTGAGTTCAGCACCGAAACGATGTTTGCCAAAGAAGAAGTCGAATGGGTCTGGCGTTTTGAAATTAGTGATATTGAGGATACCCACATCGACTGCGGACACAGTCACCATGGCCTTCTTACCGCCGGCATTATCAATCTTGATTTTCGCGACCATGCGCTTCTCTGGTTCGACTTGATTTGGCGCATTGATCGCGACTTTCAGCTTGCGGGACTCGCGTGCCAAAGGCAGCCACGTCAAACCAACCGCACGCGCTGGCGTTACCTTATCGCCTTGACTACCAGGACGGAAAACGACCGTCGAGATATACATGTCCGAGCGATTCCATGCTTTGTCAATCGGTACAGTGACAGTGGTGCCGCTTGTACTGACTGAGACCCGCTTACTCCACAAAACCTTATCGGCTTCCACCAAGACCAAAGCCTCGCCATCATGCGGTGGAACGATCTTCAATTTGACATCGTTACCAGGTTTCGCTGGTGCGCCTTCCAATTGCAAACGGACGCGATCAGGACGATTGCCAACGCTCTCCGCATCCTGCGCATTCCAGCCTGCATAGAAGCGATAGCGCATCACTAAATTCGTTTCCGGATCAGTCACCTCTAAGCGATAAGTGCCCCAGTTCACCGGCACGGTTAACTTGGCGCGATTCTTCAATTCAATCGCCCCAGAATGGATAGTCTCTTCGGCTTCAGAGTAGCCGGAATGCCAGCCGCGACCCGCATCATAACGCCAGTAATATTGACGATCTTCGCGCACCAGACGGAACGGTGCTTGTTTTAAGGTCTGGAACTTTCCATCAGACGAAACGCGAATCACATCAAACTCAGCCAAACTACCTTCGCGTGCGACATCGCTATCGAAAGCCGGACGAACCGCAATCAAACTTGAGGCAGGCCACCAACTACGTTCGACAGAACGCACCACTGGGCGTCCGCCGGACTCCAAGAGACTGAACGATGCGCGTACCTTCAAAGGCGATTTAGCGTTGCCAGTGAACGGTACGTCGACATCAGCTTTTCCGCTATCGTCGAGCGAGGTCTCTTCCAATTCAGCACGGCTCTTATTGGCATCATCGGCGAAATCACCAAAGATAAATCCCGGCCATTCTTTGCTCAAAGGATTACGGCTACGCTCTTGCGCCACACTGCCCAACAAACGGTTACCCGCCGCTGGTGCGCCATACAGATAATCCCCTTGGACGGCGACACTGAAACTCTCATTTTTCTTCAGTGGTGTAGTCTCAGTTTTCAGATTGAGCTTCATACGCTCAGGTAAAAATTCCTCAACTTGGAAGCTATAGATGGCATCAGGGCGTTTCGCCGCTGGATCGGCTTTAAACTCCAAACTCCAACGTCCAGTATCGGCATCCAAAGGTAAGTCGATGTGATCTTGCAGGTAACCAGGTGTCTTCGGATTCGGCTGCCACACACTCGATGTCACCACATCGCCACTCGGCTTTTTCAATTCGACTTTAATCGGTGTCGGTGGTAAGGCGACGCCTTCAGCGCTACGCGTCATCAAGGACGCGACGAACTTTTCGCCGGGTCGATACAGATCACGACCAGACCAGGCAAACAACTTCGCATCACGCGGCAAATAACCACCGATATCGAACTCAGCCAAATCCAAACCAGGCTCTTGCAACGCGATCATCGACAATTCGTTACCACGGCGTGCAAGCAAGAGTCGTGCATTCGCCGGCAAACCGGGCAATACGCCATGGCCATCACCATCCGTTTTGCCCCGATGTAGCACCTTTCCTTCATCACCTAAAACTTCAAGCTCAATACCGCCTTGTGCTTTACCCTCTCTCAAGGAAGTCGTGAAGACGTCCGTCTGCTTTACTTGACGACGCACGTGCAAGCCAATATCACTGACATAGAAATACGTGACTTGGTAATCGTATTCATAGAACCCCGGGCGACGCATCACTGCGACATAAATACCCGGCTCTTTGAGTTCTTTGATTTTTTCGACCGGTAAAAAACTCACCTTGCGACTATTCGGGACTTCGTTCGTGATAAAGCGGTTCTGGTAGACGCTTTCCGAAATGCCTTGCAACGCATTGAGTTGCCAACCAGAGGTTTGGCCTTTGAACTTGTTCCGGCTACTGTAATAGTCGTAATAATAGTCCCCTTCACCATCGGACTCGACTTCCTCGCCATCACCTTCTTCATCACTACTTTGTTTGCGAGGTTTGCCGATCACCATCTCCATAAACTTCGGCATCTTCTCAGGTGCAATACGCAGGAATTCAACATCGACCTCTGGGATATTGACTGTTACCACCGGTAAACCGCCATTCAAACCCGCTGGCAGTACCGTACCTTTGCTGGCGAAGAAATACGACGGCGCCATCTCATCACTCATGACGTCACAGCTATGCGCTTGAGACAACTTCTTGTTTTGCTCGGAAGCGATCTCGGCACTCAATTTGATTTGATACTGGTGTCCCGCTTTCACATAAGGGAACAGCAAGACGTGCGGATTATCTGAAACGATCCAACCGCCTTTCACCGCCTCCGATTTCGCGTTAGCGTTCGCGGAAGCACTCTTACTTGCCTTTGCTTTCGGATCACCGAGGTCACTCACCTCAATCAGCTTATCCAAAGCGAGATCGGTGTTAACGCTGTCTGAGAACATCACTGCCAAAGCAGGCTTGTCATCGTGCAAGCGGGCGCTGCAGCTCGACACCATAAATGGCCCATCTGGGTTGCTAACCACGGCATCACCACCGGCCGCTCGCCGAGAATGCTGTTTCTTATACCACCAAGTTCCGCCCGCAGCCGCTGCAACTGCCGCAGAAAGTAGAACAATGCTGAGCGTTTTTTTCGATATTGCCGGCATGACGACCCCATTTACAAAGTTCGAGGGATGAATTATTTATGAAAATTTATTTCCAATATATTGTGGCAATTTTCATAATTTTAATATTCAAAGTAAGAGCCTAAGGAAATTGTCCAATTTCGCCTAGAGTAACCACTTTTTATTTTCAAAGTAGCACGACTATATCACTGCAAACTAGGAACAACACATGTTTTCCAAACAATATTTGGATGCTCGGAATATGTATCGACATAAACCACTTTTGTAAGCAAAGATTCTCTATTGCAATAATTCTACTTAAAAACAACAAGGTTTTCGTGAATGTTGCAGCGTCTCAACGGTGTCAGGTAGTATCAATCGACCTCAAGGAGTGGGTCTTGAGGGAATACCAGTTTGTATCTTAGTAGTCTTCACCATGCGCTATGCATTCCCCAGATCGTAACGCAACGAAAAAAAGAGAGAAAGAACATGAACAAGAGAGCATTGGATTCACAAGCGAAGAAAAACATCTTCGCTAAGAACGCAGTACAAGTAGCAATCGTCTTATTGGCAACCGGTGGCACAGCCTTCGCACAAGACACTCAAGAAAAGAAAAAGGCAGACGAGGTTCAAACCGTCACAATTAGTTCGACCGGTACCCGTGGTTCTAACCGCACCGTGATCGACACGCCAGTACCAGTTGATATGATCGCTTCCAGCGAATTGACAAAATCCGCTCAAGTGTCCCTCGACAAAGCATTGCAATTCCGCGTTCCATCCTTCAACACGGTTCAAACACCAGTCAATGATGCGACTTCCTTACTCGACCCATATGAAATTCGTAACATGGGCCCAAGCCGCGCACTGATCTTGATCAACGGCAAACGCAAAAACATGAGCGCGTTGGTCTATACACAAACATCTCCAGGTCGCGGTGAGAGTGGTGCCGACATTTCCGCGATTCCACAAGATGCGATCAAGCGTATTGAAGTTTTGCGTGACGGTGCATCCGCACAATACGGTTCTGACGCTATCGCCGGTGTGGTCAATATTATTTTGAAAGACAACCCAGAGGGCGGTAGCGTCACTGGTCGTCTCGGCGTTACAGACAAGGGTGACGGCAAATCTGAAATTTTTAGCTGGAATCAAGGCTTCGCATTAGGCGATCGCGGCTTCGTCAATTTCACAGTCGACTACTCTCACAATGCTTTGGCGAACCGTCCAGGCATTTTGTCCGTTGATGATGAAGTGAATTACTGGGGTGCTGATCGCGCACAAGTTACAAGTTTCCTCGCGAAGCGTCCTGATGGTGGCAACGTGAACGGTTCGCCAGACACACGTGCACAAAAATTCTTAGTTAACGGCCGTTTCGATCTTGATGGTGGCGCCAACATTTACGCGAATGCTGCCTACGTCAACAAGAAAATCGACAGTTACGCAAACTATCGTAATCCATACTGGCGTCCAACTGACTACGGTTTGTTGCATCCAGCCGGTTCAGCATACGAAGGTTATGTGCCAACTTTCTTAGGTGACCTGAAAGACTACAACGGCACCATTGGTACTAAGTTCGATGCAGCTGGTTGGGACTCCGATGTGAGCTTGACTTTCGGTGGCAATGAACAGATGTACCGAGTAACAAACTCAGTCAATCGCGCCGTTGAAGAAAAATTCCTCCAGGGCATAGTTTTGCCAGAACACGGTCAAACACGTTTCGATGCGGGTGGTTCTAAGTTCTCGCACATCGTTTTGAATGCTGACTTCTCAAAAGAAATTTCTAAGGGTGTTAATGCTTACTTCGGTACAGAAATTCGCTCTGAAAAGTATTCTTTGATCGCTGGTGATCGCGGTTCTTACCTCTACTCCGGTGCCGATTCTTATGCAGGTAACGCACCTGCTACCTATGTTCAAGACGGCGTTACTAAGCGTGGTCAAGCTGGTGACTGGACTCGCTCGAACTATGGTATCTACGGTGGTAGCATCATTGACGTTAGCAAAGACTTCGTGGTCGACGCAACGGCTCGCTACGAAAAATATAGCGACTTCGGCAATGCTGTGATCGGTAAATTGAGTGGCAAACTCAAGGTTAACGAAGAACTGACATTGCGCAGCTCTATTTCCTCTGGTTTCCGTGCGCCATCCTTGGCTCAGATTTACACCGAGAAAAATCAATACTCCTTCTCTGGCGGTACGATTTTGGTGACAGGTATTTTGAACAACGTCTCCGCTGACGCTGAAAAACTCGGCATCGCCAAATTGAAAGCAGAAAAATCGACAAACTTCACTTTGGGCTTGGGTTACAAACCAACTCCAGATACAAGCTTGACGGTCGACTACTACAATATTTCGATGAAAGATCGTATTGTTTTGGGTTCTGTGTTAGGACCAACAGGCAATGCGAACCAAGCGATCGATCAAGTCTTGAAAGCGCGTGAATGGGTTGGTTTGAGCTTCTTCGCGAACGCACTTGATAGCAAAACTTCTGGTATCGATTACGTTTTCAATCAACGTAATATCAAGATGGGTGATGTGAAATTTGGCTTCAACTTGTCTGGTAACTACACAATCGAAAACGAACGTGACGGCGCCGTGAAAAATCCAAGTGGTATCGCGAATGCTGGCAAGTCAGTTCTCGATGCCACACAGGAAGCTTTGATCTTCACATCACGTCCAAAATTCAAAACTATTATCGGTATCGATGCTGACTTCGACAAGTTCAATGTCTCCTTGAACAATACCGTATTCGGACCAACCAAGTTCCATAATGCGGATTTGAGCGATACTAACAATTTGGAAGTGGCGTTCAAAACGAAAACATTGACAGATTTGGCGATCAACTACCAACTCGACAAGAATCTGACATTGGCGTTCAACGTGAATAATATGTTCAACGTTACTCCATCTTGGAAACTCCAAGCTGTGAATGACGTTGCAAAAGGTCAAGCTATCATCAATGATCCAGCTAAGTTGAAAAACGAATGGCAGAACCTGACATTCAATGGTCGCTATCCTATGGTGACTTATGATGGTTCTCACTTCAGCCAATTGGGGCGCATGTATCAATTGTCTTTGAACTACCGCTTCTAATCGGTCTGAACAAGACTCAATAGGGCATGCGGGTGAATCGCCCGCACCAACAAAAAAGGCCGCAATTTCGATTGCGGCCTTTTTTCTTTTTGAATGCGTTGTGAACGTTTTGATTATGGCGCTTTGAGTCGCTTCAGGTAGCGGAGTCCAGGGATTACCCGACTACCATACCATGACAACATTTCACCATCCACCAGCACGACTGGCTTCGCCAGCTTCACACTCAAAGCATTGGCATCCGCTTGCGTGAAGCTATAAGGTTCAGTCGATAACAAGATCAGATCGACTTGGTTCAAGTCAATCTGCTCCCATTCAAAACTTGGGTAACGTCGCAAATCAGAAGGAACACCGCACTGCTGCCATCCTCGCAATGCCAACATCTGCGCGATATAGGTATCACGACTGACCGTCATCCACGGGTCGCGCCAAATACCATACATCACCCGCAACGACTCATGTGCACTTGTTTGCTCAAAACCATCCAATGCTTGTTGCAATTGATCGCATAAGACCAAAGCGCGTTCACGTTGACGGAAAATAGTACCCAAGAGGCGAAAGAGGTGAAGATTATCGCGTGGATGATTGGGATGGGTGACGATGATATGCGGAATAAACTCAGCCAAAACATCGACAGTAGGTTTCTCATTTTCATCGATGTTAACAATCAAATGTGTCGGTTCTAATTTCCGAATTTTCTCAACATTGACATCTTTGGTTCCGCCTACTTTCGGAATCGACTGCACCACACTTTTCGGGTGAATACAAAAGCCTGTTCTGCCAACAATCCAACGTGCGAGACCCAGCTCGCATAACAGCTCGGTGATCGATGGAACTAAACACACAATGCGCGGCGTCGAAATAGGATCGACTTGGCGATGCACAGCTCCCACCGAATCCATCAAATCATTGTCGAAATTTGTCATCGTCGCTCTCACAGGGTCGACTATAACTTGAGGTTGCGCGACTTGCGCGGCGCTTTGGAAAACGCAAAGTCATACAAGAAGTTCGGTAGGCTACGCAATAGCTTAGCGACGATTCCCATTTGCCATGGAATCACCCGATAAGTATGACCAGATTCAATCGCCTTCCTCGCCTTCTTAGCAAATTTCTCGACTGGCATCAGAAATGGCATCGCGTAGTCATTCACCTGTGTCATGGGTGTGTCGATATAACCCGGTGCGATGGTCACCACCCGTACACCACTCTGCTGCAGTTCAACTCGCAGCGATTCACAATAACTAATCACTGCTGCTTTCGAGGCACTGTAAGCGCTCGCGCCCGGTAGCCCACGAATACCGGCTACGCTGGCAATGCCGACCAAGCGGCAGGGCTGATCTTGTGCATTTTTTTTCATGGGTTCGATGAATGGAGCGAAGGTTGCAACCGTCGCGAGGACATTGGTTTCCATCACCCGTCGAAAGACTGGCAGATCTTCGCTTAACTCACTGAGGGTTCCCACCGAGATTCCAGCGCTGGCAATCACCACATGCACAGCACCATACTTCTTCATAAAGTCTTGTGCCGCATCTTGAAGGGCAGCGTGATCGTTAACATCTAAGGCGTAAATCAAGTGGCGCTGTGGTTCGCACATACTAGCTTTAACCGCTTCTAAGGCCTCGTGTCGACGCCCAACCAATGCGACACAGGCACCGTGCTTGGCATACTCAATCGCCAAAGCGGCCCCTAAACCCGATGATGCGCCAGTAATGAACACGTTCTGCATGCTGACATCCTCTTTTGCAAACTTTCTCTACTTTCAAAAAAAATCCGTCACGCAGACGGATTTTCTCTCGCTCTGTGATGTACCAGATCACATCATTTTTTCTTGCTTGTAGCTGGCGTTGCCGGTGTCGACGCAGCCTTGCTTGTGGCAGTGTTCGCCGCTGGCGGGTTCTTCTCGTTATACACTTTCTCAACCAAGTAATCCATTACAGCGAGACCTGGTTTTTGCGAGTTTCCAGGCGCTTTTGCTTTGGCGGAGATTTCGAGAGGTGAGACGATGTACTTGCCCTCGATAATCACGGTAGGAATGCCACTGATCTTATAAGCGGCTTGCAATTGTTTTACGGTCCGCAACTTCCCATCCATCATGAAAGCATTGTTGTACAGCTCAGTAAAACGCTTCTTGTCTAAACCTTGCTTCTCAACGAATTTCATAACCTCCGCATCAGTTGAGAGTCTATTACGATCAATATGAAACGCATTAAATGCTTTCATCTGCAACTCATCTACTTTGCCCATTGCTTCGAGCGTGAAATAGAGTTTTTGTTGAGTTGTGACCTCGTGCAAATCCGAGTGTAATCGTTTCACGACGATACGATCGCCTTGGCGTTTAATCCAATCCTCAAAGTGGGGCTCAAAGGCATTACAACCAGGGCAGAAATAGCCAAAGAATTCCGTGACTTCAACTTTTTTTCCGGTGCTGACTGGCTGCGGTTGATCCGCCACGCGATATTCAACACCGGCCTGCGGAACTCCTTGCGCCAAGGCGCTACTTCCCAAAGTCAACGCGACGGCTATTCCTGCCAAACTTGTCATGATATGACGGCGTTTCAATTGCATGATGTCTCCTCAATACTTCTTTACGTACGATAATGGCCTATTTAGCTGAACGGATAATTGCAGCGTCGATACCGTTCTCTGACAGCTTTGCACGCATTTTGTTCATTGCATCTGCGTGATCATAAGGACCAACTCGAACCCGATGTAATACACCATTGTCACCACTTTTCTCGGTAACACTCGCCTCAACGCCAATCAAAGCCAATTTCGCCCGTGCTGCCTCAGCATCAGCCACTTCTTTATAAGCGCCGATCTGCAAGAAATAGATGAACTTTTCATCTGCGACATCAGTTTTTGCAGGAGCCGAGGCGGCCACGGCTTCTGCTGGTTTCGATGCCGTGCCGAGTTTCGACATCTCGGCCTTACTCGCAGCGACTTCTTTCGCCGCTTGTGCCACAGGTTCCTTATTTCCAAATAAAGGCTTATTCGGGTCTTGCATCTGTGTGACGGAGGCTTCGTTCTTTTCGCCCTTCGCATTTTTATTCATGAATGGCGTCGATGCTTTATTGATGACTAAGGCTACAACGACCGCAATACTTAACCCGACGACCAGTCCCAAAATAAAACCCGTCAAAGTACTTCCGATTTGCTTGCTTTGCGAAACTGAATTACGCATTTTTGTTTCCTATCGAGAAAGACGAACACCAAAGCCCTCTTTCGGCTTCAGCAAATTGGATGAAATCTCACATTTGGTTAGGCGCAGACACACCAATCAAACTCAGGCCATTACGCAAGACCTGGCGCACCGCCAAGATCAAGGCCAAACGAGCCAACTTGGTTGGCTCATCATCGACCAAGACACGCTCAGCGTTGTAGTAGCTGTGCATTTCGCCAGCCAACTCACGCAAATAGAAAGCCACTTGATGCGGACCCAATTCTTCCAAGGCTTTTTCCAACATCTCTGGATACTCGGCCAATTTTTGCAAGAGCAAGGCTTCGCGCGGCGCTGTCAATGGCGACAAATCGACGTTCTGCAATGCTGCCAATTCGGAATCAGACTCGCTGTATTGCGCCAACATACGGCAGATACGCGCATGTGCATATTGGACGTAGTAGACCGGATTTTCATCAGAGTTCGCCAATGCCACATCAACATCAAATACGAACTCGGTATCGGCTTTACGTGAAATCAAAAAGAAGCGTACTGCATCGCGGCCTTTGACGATATCGCCAGCACCGGACCATTCAATCAAATCACGCACCGTCACGTAGGAACCAGCACGCTTAGAAATTTTGACCTCTTCGCCATCTTTCATGACGGTGACCATCTTATGCAACACGTAGTCGGGATAAGCTTTTGGTACGCCGACACCAAGCGCCTGCAAGCCAGCACGAACACGGGCGATAGTCCCATGGTGATCACTGCCTTGGACGTTAATCGCTTGGCTGTACCCGCGCTGCCACTTCACGACGTGGTAGGCGACATCCGGCACGAAATAGGTATATGTGCCATCCGATTTCTTCATGACGCGATCTTTATCATCGCCATAGTCGGTGGTGCGCAACCACAAGGCGCCATCTTGCTCATAAGTCTTGCCGGCTGCAATCAAGGCTTGCACCGTCGATTCCACTTTACCGTCAGAATACAAAGAAGACTCGAGGTAGTAGTTATCGAACTTCACACCGAACGCCAATAGATCGATATCCTGCTCGTTACGCAAATAGGTCACAGCAAACTGACGGATCGAGTCGATATCATTGGCGTCACCACTTCCGGTCACAGGTGCACCATTACTCGCCGATACCGTTTTCTTGGCGAGGAAATCGGCGGCAATCTCGGCAATATAATCGCCGTTATAGGCCGATTCGGGCCACTCCGCATCACCCGGCTTAAAACCTTTGGCACGTGCTTGCACAGACAATGCCAAATTACCGATCTGCACACCAGCGTCGTTATAGTAAAACTCACGCGTCACCGCAAACCCTTGCGCTTCCAATAAGGCAGACAAGGCATCACCCAGCGCGCCTTGACGACCATGGCCCACATGCAGTGGTCCAGTCGGATTCGCGGAGACAAATTCAACGATGACCTTCTTACCTGCGCCTTTAGTGCCTTTACCGAAATTCACCGCTTGCTGCAATACGGTTTTCACAACCGCCTGCTTTGCCGCTGCATTCACGCGCAAATTGATAAACCCAGGGCCCGCCAATTCGGCCGAAGCGATCAATGGATTATTCTGTGCCAATACCGCATCAACAATGGCTTGCGCCAATTCACGCGGATTCTTTTTCAAAGGCTTGGCGATTTGCATGGCGATGTTACAGGCGATATCACCATGAGAAGGATCGCGTGGTCGCTCCAAGGCAATCACTGGATTGAGTTCAGTGCCGGCGATCAAAGGCGCCACAGCCGCTTTCAAGGAATCGAGGATGTCTTGTTTTTGTTGAGCTAACATGGTTTTACGCGATAAAAAACTGAACCACAAAGGCTCAGTACAATGTGAAAAAAGAAAGGTCTGACATTATACCCTCTGAGTCCTCAGAAAACCGCGCTCCGCTTCATCGTAGACAGAAAATTATCATCCGCTCTATCTACTCCTTCTCGGCAAAGTACGCTCAATTTATGAACGATTTAAAGGCATCACCGACGTCAAAATCCTGCGCAGAAAGTCAAGCATAGAATTTCTATGTGCAGTGAGCACCTAGCCAACAAAAAACACAGGCTTAGCGTGTAGAATGAGCCGCTTTTGCATTACTACGGATGACACATGTGGTTTAAGAATTTACAAGTTTTCCGCCTTCCCGCACCGTGGAAAGTCGATATCGAACAACTCAGCGCCAAATTGGCAACACAAAGCTTCGCCAATGTCAGTGCCAGCGACATGCAGAGCGAAGGATGGGCCTCTCCACGCAATGACGACCGCTTGGTTCATTGCGTGAATCAACAGTTATTGCTGCTGTTGCAAACGGAAAAAAGACTCTTGCCTTCCTCTGTTATCAACCAAGTCGCCAAAGCCAAAGCGAAAGAATTAGAAGAGCAGCAAGGTTTTGCGCCTGGCCGCAAAGCGATGAAGGAATTAAAAGAGCGCGTCACGGAAGAATTGCTGCCACGCGCATTTGCCATCACGCGTCAAACCTGGGTGTGGATTGATCCGGTGCACGGCTGGTTAGTCGTCGATAGTTCTAGTCCGAGCAAAGCCGATGAAGTCGTCAAACTCTTGCTCAAGTGCGACAAAATTCCATTGGAAAGTTTGCGCACGCAAGTGTCTCCACAAGCTGCGATGACTGACTGGCTCTCTGGCAACGAAGCACCAAAGGGCTTTACCATCGATCAAGACACTGAGCTACGCGCCTACACCGAAGACAAGGCAACCGTGCGCTATGTGCGTCATTCGCTCGATCCAGAAGATATTCAGCGCCATATCGCTGCCGGTAAGCAATGCACGAAATTGGCGATGACTTGGGATGACAAGATCTCCTTCGTCCTCTCGGAAAACCTCGCCATCAAACGGATTAAGCCGCTCGAAATTTTGAGTGAGGATAAAGAATTGGCAGCCGATGAAAACGAACGTTTCGATGCGGATTTCGTATTAATGACATCAGAATTAGCGACGATGCTCGACGATATCGTGTTTTCACTAGGCGGCGAATTAGCCGATCCTTTGGCTGCCTAAATGCAGCATTGATCAGATTAAACAACCTGATCAAGCAAAACGACAAAAGCCGCACCGTGCGAACCGTGCGGCTTTTTATTTAGTCGAAGTAATTCTGAATTTACGCTGCACCATCACAACAGCGACTCCACACTCACTAAGTCTTCAGACAAATCCGTCGAAAACGATCATCACAAAAATCGTGGACGAAAAAAAACGCGCCTAAGCGCGTTTTCTTCTACAACTTGGCGGAGCGGACGGGGCTCGAACCCGCGACCCCCGGCGTGACAGGCCGGTATTCTAACCAACTGAACTACCGCTCCGTTTTTTCAAACTTTCTGTTTGCTTGCTACTTGATGGTGGGTGCTGAGAGGCTCGAACTCCCGACCTACGCCTTGTAAGGGCGCCGCTCTACCAACTGAGCTAAGCACCCATATTCTTTGCTTAGTTCAAGTAGCGTTTCGTTTTGTCACCAACGAAAACAGAAACAAGATTATAGGAGACTTTTTTGACTTTGTCTAGGGGTTTAATCCTTTAATGAGCAAAAAGCCGTTTTATGGGGCAGTTCACTTCCTTCTTTTACATTTAAAACAACACGCCTATTAAATCACTCACTGCGGTGCCAGTGCTTCTGTTTTGGGGCCGAGAATGATATTCACCTCGACCATGTTTTCCTTAATTGCACTCGAAAAATCATGCTCAAGCATGGGCAAAGCTTGCTCGACAGGCTTCAGCAAAGAAATCAAACCATAAGCGCGATTACGTCCATTGACCTTACCAAGATACAAAGCCATATCGGCAAACTGCATTGCCTTTTCCCAATTACATTGCTGCTCAGGAATGCCAGAGAATGGTAGTGCGATATAACCCGCACTCACAGTCACGGGTATCGTATGATGCCCGACCACAATCGGCGTAGCTCCTATAGACCGTAGCACACGTTCTACCATAGGCGCCAATTGTTGCGGTTTGGTTCGTGGAGAATAAACCAAAAATTCTTCCCCACCCCAACGCATGGTTTGGTCCGAATCACGCACAGCACTTCGTAAACGTTTCGCAACTTCGATCAATACAGCGTCACCTGCTGCGTGTCCCCAAGTATCGTTGATATGCTTGAAGTGATCGATGTCGAGAATCATTAAGCAATCAGGGTTAGCGCCATCCGTTTCGCGTCTATCGTTTTCAACATTTTCGACGCGTGTTTTCATCAACTCCAAAAAGGAGCGACGATTATGCAATCCGGTGAGTGGATCTCGTACCGAATGGAATTCTAACTGTTGATTCACTTCAGCCAATTGGGCGTTGGTCTGTTTTACTTTGCGGTACAACATGAACACAAAAATACCAACGAACACGGCAACTGTAGAGCCCAGCAACATAATGATTTGCTGTAACCGTCCGTTCTTCAAATCCGCATCTTTAATTTGGTTTTCACGAGCCAGCAGTTCAATTTGCTTTTGTCTTTGATCAGCGTCGAATTGTTCTTGCAAGGTAGCAACGGCTTTTGCACGATCAGCACGAAACACTTCATCATTAAGTTTTTGCTCTTCCCTCGTGTATTCAAGCGCTTCTCGGTACATCTTGGCACGTTCCAACATGCGCCCAATTTCACCAACAGTGAGGGCAATATCAGCCTTATCGCCTTGCTCACGCGAATGCGCTAGTACTGGGTTGAGATATTCCATTGCCTGATTAATTTTGTATTGACCGCCTAAGGCAAAACCAATATTCGCTTTTGCATTGTAGGTCGCCAATTCGTCTTTAATCGCCTGCGCTTTCTTCAGAGCCTGACGTGCCACTGCCTCTGCTTTCACAAAATTCTCAGTGCGCAAATACAAGTCTGCAATGTTACTGAGGGTTAGCGCCTCCAAACGTGGCAAATTAGCTTCTTGCGAGGCTTGTAATGATCTCTCATAAGCCACTAATGCTTCCGGATAACGTTTAAGGTCGGCCAAGGCCATTGCCTGAGTCTGCCTTAGGTTGGCGACAATACGCGGGGAATTGACTTGCGAAGTCAACGCTAAAGCCTCGCTCACCACAACCAATGCTTTCTCTGGATTTTGCATCGTGTAATACAACGACGCCAAAGTATCCAAACGACGCATTTTTGATAAGGTTTGATGGCGCTTCAACTGCTCAGTCAATTTAAGCGCGGTCAAAGTGTGTGAGAGTGCTTGATCGAACTTACTTGCTGCGAGGTACATCGAGGCGTAATTGATCTCAATTCGCATGGCGTATTCGATCCGTTTGGTCGCTTTCAAACTCAAAGCAATCTCATCGAGCTTGGCAATCGCCTGCGCAATCTTACCGCTATCACGCAAGGCGTAGACTTCCGATAAACGCAAAATCGCCAAAGTATCAGTATCTTTGTTCGCTTCAGCCAACTGCTTAATCTCTTGGATAACCAGCTTAGATTGCTCGGTATCTCCTGAGTCTTCATAGGCCCGCGCTAAATCGCCTAATGCATCAATTCGAATTTGATAATCCGTCGTCGCATCGAGCTTCGCAACGAAATCCTTCAACTGCTTCAGTGCAGCATGATTGTCGCGCTCGGCCAATAATTGAATGGCTTCGAGTCGGTCTGCCGTGTCTTTTTGATCAACTGCTTCGGCGTGCGCTGACATCACACCCAAAGAGAAAATACAAATACCGACAAATTTAAAAAGCTTCTTGATCATAAAATGCCTTGTTTAAGCATACCTAAGACAAAAGAAGAAATGCGGCGCGATGATTTCTTCATCCTGGCACTCATGTACCCGTGACAAAAGGAAAATCAGAACAAATGCACGCCCTCTATTCCTCAGCCTGCAGTTCACACCATCACTCACCACACATCAGATCTATGCAATCTCTTTTAAATTAATCTTAGACATAGGGATCGCACTCTCCATCACAATTTGCAGTGCTAATTGCGGGTCAATTAATCCTTTACTTGCAAACAAAATCTCTTGAACCGCGACTCCAAACAATATCGGCCACTGATCCGGTTTGTCGCAGTAACGCCGAGCGATTGGAAACAATTGCGGCCACAAATGACGCACATAGTCCTCCGGCAGCTCGCGCGCAACATGGGCTTGCGGCAGACGCGGCACACCAAAACTCGTTTGCCCTAAAGTTTCTGTTACGTGACGAAAAATATCGTGCAAATCAATCAAACTCGTCAAACCGAGCTTTTGTGACGCACCTGAACTGAGTGACCAAATCGAATAGCGACTTTCAGCCAGGGGCTTATTGAGCAAATCTCCAAAAAAATACCGACTTCCGTTCTGGGTACTGTCGACTACAATGAAGACCTCTTTCTCAAGACGCCCCTGCTGACGCACAAACTCTTCACGCACACTCACTTGGCAAGCGTAACCAGCGATCGAGCCGAGCGCGCACAGCAAAGATTCGAGATGAATACCTTTATCGCTCGACATCGCCGCGAATAACTTATTAGCGACGTCTTTCCCACCCTTCTTAATACCAAACAAGGGATCATCGTTTTTTTTAAGCGCTTCAGGCTCAAGGGGGGCAGAGACAGGAATCTTGATTTGATCAAGTGTCCGCAACGCGACCATCGGCTTGGCTTGTTGTTGGTCACTCGCTAGCTCAAAAAGACGCTTGATCCAGGTAATCGCCACAAATACTTCCTTCTTTGTTTTTTAGTTAGGCTCAGCAGTTCGACAAACGCGTCCATCAGGGAAAGGAGATTGGTAAGAGCCTCGCCATAGCTTAGGAGCTTGGCTTAAATCACATCCATTTCACTCACTTCG